>DASWMR010000143.1:0-6673 GCA_036399635.1 Actinoplanes sp.
CGATCGGCGAGGTCCCCTTGGACGCAGACGTGTCCGCAGCCCCCCTCGAACTTGTGGAGCCAAACCCACCGGCACAGCACAAATCAACAAGATCGGCTGAGGTGAATGCCGCGGTGCTCTTCGCTGGGCAGGACGCGGGCCTACGGGTAACTGCCGGCGACGTGGTCCCGGCGCTGCTGGCCAGCGCGCACGCCTTCCTGCACGAGCGCGCCGCCGCCAGCGGCAAGCCGGCGTGGCGCTTGCGGGAGCTGCCCGATGGCCCGGCCCGGGTGGCCCGCCGCACGGCCGCCGCCCTCGGCATCACCCGCACATCCCCGGCTCCGGCTGCGCCCGCCACTGCCCCCGTCCCGCTCGTTGGCGTTCTTGAGCAGGAGGACGGGCTTTTCGCCGCCGGCGCGATGGTGCCGCTCGGTCGACTCGTTGCAACGGCGGTCGACGCGCTGGCACGGGCCAGTCGGGTCGTGATCACGCCCACCCGCGGCGTGGTCGTGCCCGATCTGCAGCGCGACGATGCGGCGGCTTGGGTCAGCGCGCTCGCCGCGGCCGGGCTGGCGGTCGAGGCGGACTCCCGCTGGTCCGGGGTGACCGCGTGCGCCGGCAAGCCGGCCTGCGCGAAGGCACTGGCCGACGTGCGGGCCGACGCCGACGCGACAACCCGCTACGTCGACGGGCTTCCGGTGCACTGGATCGGCTGCGCGCGGGGATGCGGCAGCCCGTCGGGCCGGCACGTCCGGGTGGAGGCGACTCCCGCGGGCTACGTTGTCACCCGCGAGCCCTCGGCTGCGGCACCGACGGTGACCGGCGCGGGGTCGACGATTGGCGTGGGGCCGGTGGCTGATGGGCGGCTGGCTGATCTGGTGGCTGCGGCGAGGAGAGGCTGATGGAGTACGAGCGGGACGGCGCGAAGATCTATCGGCTGTCGTTCGCGACCATTCGGGCCGAGGCCGACCTCGCCGGGCTGCCGGACGACGTGGCGCGGGTCGTGGTCCGGATGATCCATGCCTGCGGGATGGTCAACCTGGTGGGCGATGTCGGCTACAGCGGCCAGGTCGCCGCGGTCGCGCGGAAGGCGTTGCTCGCCGGCGCCCCGATCCTGTGCGACGCCGAGATGGTCGCGTCCGGGATCACCCGCAAGCGGCTCCCGGCCGGCAACGAGGTGATCTGCACGCTGCGCGACCCGGCCGTGCCGGCGCTCGCCGCCACGCTTGGCACCACCCGCAGTGCTGCCGCACTCGACCTGTGGGGAGACCGGCTGGCCGGGGCCGTGGTAGCGATCGGCAACGCGCCGACCGCGCTCTTCCGCCTGCTGGAGATGATCGAAGCCGGCGCCCCGCGGCCCGCCGCGGTGCTCGGCATACCGGTCGGCTTCATCGGCGCGGCCGAATCCAAGGACGCGCTCGCCGCGTCCGACCTGGAGTATCTGATCGTCCGCGGCCGCCGGGGCGGCAGCGCCATCACGGCCGCCGCGGTCAACGCGCTGGCATCGGAAGCGGAGTAGCACGGCATGAGCGGACGGCTGTACGGCGTGGGTGTCGGCCCCGGCGATCCCGAGTTGATCACGGTGAAGGCCGCCCGCCTGATCGAGGCCGCCGACGTGATCGCCTATCACGCCGCGCGGCACGGCCGGAGCAACGCCCGGGCGATCGCCGAGCCCTACCTGCGAGCCGGGCAGATCGAGGAAGCGCTGATCTACCCGGTCACCACCGAGACGACCGACCATCCCGGGGGATACCAGGGCGCGATCGACGAGTTCTACACGTCCGCCGCCGCCCGGCTGGCCACCCACCTGGACGCCGGCCGCGACGTGGTGGTGCTGGCCGAGGGCGACCCGTTCTTCTACGGGTCCTACATGCACATGCACAAACGGCTTGCCGACCGGTACGAGACCGCGGTCGTCCCCGGCGTGACGTCGGTGAGCGCCGCGTCCGCCGTGCTCGGCCGCCCGCTGATGGAACGCGACGAAGTGCTGACCGTCCTCCCCGGCACGCTGCCACCCGACGAACTCGCCGCGCGGCTGTCCGGCACCGAGTCGGCCGCAATCATGAAGCTGGGCCGCACCTTCGACGGCGTACGCGCGGCGCTGTCCCGCGCCGGCCGCCTCGACGATGCGTGGTACGTCGAGCGGGCGACGACCGACCGGGAACGCATCGCCCCGCTGGCCGAGGTCGACAGCGCCACGGTGCCGTACTTCTCGCTGGCCCTGCTCCCCAGCCCAGCCGCGGCAGCCTTCAGCACTGCGGACCGCCCAGCCGGTCAAGTGACGGGCGGCGCACAAGGCCTTGCCGGCGACGGCGCGGGGCTGCTTACGCCGGCGACGCAGACCACGGGTACACGGGACACGGGCGACGGCTCGGGTGGCGCGGTGACTGTCGTGGGGCTCGGACCGGGTGGTCCACAGTGGCTCACGCCGGAGGCGCGGGACGCGCTCGCCGGCGCGGACGACCTGATCGGCTACGGTCCCTACGTCGACCGGGTGCCGGTGCGGCCCGATCAGCGGCGGCACCCCTCGGACAACCGGGTCGAGGCCGAGCGGGCCGCGTTCGCCCTGGATCTCGCGAAACGCGGCCGCCGCGTGGCGGTCGTCTCTTCCGGCGATCCCGGTGTCTTCGCGATGGCGGCCGCGGTGCTCGAGACCGCCGACGATCCGGAGTGGAAGGACGTGCCGATCCGGATCGTGCCGGGCCTGACCGCGGCTCAGGCGGTGGCCAGCCGGGCGGGCGCACCGCTGGGCCACGACTTCTGCATCCTGTCGCTCTCCGACCGGCTCAAGCCCTGGTCGGTGATCGCCGCCCGGCTGACCGCGGCCGCCGCCGCCGACCTGGTGATCGCCATCTACAACCCGGCCTCGAAGAGCCGCACCGAGCAGCTGGTCCGCGCCCGCGACCTGCTGCTCGAACACCGCTCCGCGCAGACCCCGGTGGTGATCGGCCGCGACGTGGGCGGCCCCGCCGAATCGGTGCGGATCACCACGCTGGCAGCGTTGGACCCAGCCACCGTAGACATGCGCTGCCTGCTGATCATCGGCTCGTCCCAGACCCGCACGGTGCACCGCAGCGACGGCACATCCCAGGTCTTTACCCCCCGTCACTACCCCGACCCGGCTGGCTGAGCACCCTTCAACGGCTCGACCCACCACCCTTGCCGAAAGTAGGGCTTTCCCGAGCGATGGAGAGGCCCACTTCCCGGAAGCCCGCACGTGGAGTGGATCAAGAGCTGGGCCGGCCCTCGCCGGTGCGTATACGTGAGCAGAGCGAGACGTCGCCTCCGCTGACCTGCGGCCAGCCCTGAGACGCGGCCCGCCGGCTTACCCGCGCCTTCCGAAGTGGGCCCAGACCCGGCGGCAGGTTAAACGCCCGAACGCTGCTCGCCAAGGGCCTGCGGGCATCGCTACCGGAATGCAGCCGGCCGCCCGGAACCGGATTGCAACCGGCCCGTCCCACCGCCTGCCCTGGCCCCCGCGATTCACCGAAATCGACGCCGGAAGCCGGGCCGACACAACCCGCCTGCAACCCGGAAAAAAGGCCGCCCGCAGCCGCGGGCGTACCACATAAGTGCAGCTCAGAGGCCATATCGCGACATGGTCTCACCGCACTTGGCCAAAGCGGAACCTGCCGGGCCCCCACTTGCACCGGCAAAGCAATCAACAGGCTTGGCCACCGCGGCCGGATCAACCGATGTAGGGGGCGCGAACGTCTGACATTCGCCGACATCGACCGGCTGCTACCGAGCTATACCGACCCGAGAGGCCTCGCCCACAGTGAAGACCCCCCGCCGCCGCATCGCCGTTATCGCCACGTCGATGCTCCTGGGACTCGCCCTCCCAGCCGAGACCGCGTTCGCGAAGGCTCCGACCGCAATGCCGGCCCCCAAGGCCAGTAGCACCCCCAAGACCAGCAGCACCGCCAAGACCACGGCTTCGAAGAGCGTGGCGATGACAGCCGCGTCGACTGTGCCGACGCTCGCCAGCCGGCTGACCGCGGTGAAGACCGCCAAGTCGATCAACTACTACCCGTCGATGGCCGGCTGGTCGAAGATGTGGACCAGCTGGAACCCGGCGCGGTTCGACGCCGACCTGGCCAAGGCGTCCGCACTCGGCGCCACCAACGTGCGGGCGATCATCTTCCCGAACACGTTCGGCTACCCGTACCCGAAGCCGACCTACGTCGCGATGCTGAAGCAGTTCGTCGACCTGGCCGGGGCGCGCGGGATGACCGTCCGGTTCACCCTCTTCGACTGGTGGGACGGCTACTCGGACGTGTCCGGCAGCACCTCCTGGGCCAACACGATCCTCGCGCCGTACAAGAACGACAGCCGGGTCATCTCGGTCGAGCTGCAGAACGAGTTCAACCCGAGTGACGCGGCCGCGGTCGGCTGGGCCAAGAAGATGGTCCCGTTCATGCGGACCTCGTTCCCGACCATGCCGGTGACCTTCTCGGTCGACGGCGGGATCGGCCACACCGGCATGGCGAAGATCAAGACGGCGCTCGTCGCCAGCCCGGTGGACTACTACGACTTCCACTTCTACGGCAACTCCGAGCGGGCGCTCGCCATGATCCGTCGGGCGCAGGCCACCGTCGCCCCGGCGCCGGTCGTGATCGGCGAGGTCGGGCTGAACACGCTGCAGAACACCGAGGGCGAGCAGGCCGCCTTCCTGGCCCGGGTCTACCAGGCGGCCGCCCTCGCCGGCGTGCAGGCGGTCTCGCCGTGGACGCTCACCGACTTCGCCCAGGGTGCCATCCCGGAGTCGGCGGTCTCCCGGCTCGTCGCCCAGTACAGCTACGGCCTCTACCGTCTCGACGGCACCGCCAAGCCGGCCGCCGCCGTGGTCAAGGCCGCCTGGGCCGGCACCGCGATGCCGACCAACCTGCTCGACCCGAGCTTCGAGATGGCCGCCGGGCAGACCTCCTGGCGTGCCTACCTGCCCGAGCTGGGCGCGGGTGTCAAGACGCAGACCGCCGCTCGCACCGGCAAATGGTCGGTCAGCTTCACCAACACCGGCAAGTCCGCCGCGGGTACGCCGTCCTTCCGGGTCGCCCCGATCAACGCGGTGTGGGGCGGGCAGAAGTGGCACGGCGAGGCGTGGGTGCGCGGCAACGCGGTCACCGGCACCAACCAGATCGCGCTGAGCTGGTTCGACATCAACGACAAGTGGCTCGGCGGGGTGTCCTCGGCGTCGCTGCGGGCCGGCACCACCAACTGGACCAAGCTGGCCGTGGACGGGGTCGCCCCGGTCGGCTCGGCCAGCATGCAGATTCACCTCAAGTCGGGCGAGAACTCCGGCACGGTCTGGTTCGACGACGTGGTGGTCACCGCTTCCTGAGAAACCGACGTGGTGGTCACCGCCTCCGGAGAAACCGACGTGGTGGTCACCGCCTCCGGAGAAACCGCAGAAGGCAAGCCGATCTTGGCGAACAGCCGGCCGTAGGCGGCCACCGATTCCTCCCAAGAGGAGGGATCGGTGTGCCGCCTACCGGCCTTTTCCACCGCCGCACCCATGATCGCCTGAGCCAGCTCGGCCGGCGCCGAGGCCGGCACGAACGCCGCCCCCGAATACCGGGAGGCCGCCTCGACCAGCCCGCCCACCGCGGTCACCACGACCGGCAGCCCGTGGCTCATCGCGATGTGCAACGGCCCGCTGGCCGACGACCGCCGGTAGGGCAGCACGACCATGTCGGCGTCCGCGAAGAACGCGTCCACTTCGGCGTCCGTGACGTAGCGGTTGACGAAAGTGATCCGGTCGGCCGCCGGAGACGAGGCGATCAGCTCGGCCGGCAACGTCCAGCCCTCCCACGTCTCCCCCACCACCGTCAGCGTGAAGCCCGCCGGCAGCAGCGCGAACGCCTCCACCAGGTCTTCCAGTCCTTTGTAGGGCCGGATGGTGCCGAAGAAGAGCAGCCGGCAGGGCGAGCCGGGCCGGCGGGCCGAGGGCACCGGCCGCTCGTGATGGTCGAACGGCCCGTGCAGCGCGATCTCCTCGGCGACGTCCCCCAGGTCGTACGCCCGGCGCAGGGCGAGCTGATCGAAGCGCGAGTGGACGACGATCCCGTCGGTGCGGCGCAGCAACGGACGGATCAGTCGGCGGACGTACGCGGTCACCCACCCGAGGCGGGCCTCGCCGGTGTCCTGCACCTCATGGAATTCGATCACCACCCGGATGCCGGACAGTCGGGCCGCCAGGCAGAGCACCAGGTAGGAGTGCAGCACCGCCCCGGTCCACCACTGCAGCACCAGCACGTCGGGCCGGAACCGGCGCAGGAAGCGGATCGCCCGGATCAGGCTCGGCACGCCCCACCAGTCGATCCCGTCGAGTACCGGCACCTCGTCGGCGTAGCGCAGGTCGCTGAGCTGGCGGCCGACCCGACCGCGACCCGGATAGAGCCGGGTGGGCAGCAGCTGGCGCATCAGGATCGCGCCGACGTCGTACCGCTGCTGGAGGGCGTTGCTCAGCCGGCAGGTGTAATAGCTGATTCCGGAGAGGAACCGCCAGCCGGAGCCGACCACGACGACGCGGGTACGGCCGTCACCGGTGGGCGGACGCGATGCAGTCACGGTAGACCTCCTCGATCTGCGGGACGACGCGCGCCGCGGTGTAGTCGAGGCCGCGCCGGTGCCCGGCCGTGCGCAGCCGCGCGGCCAGGCCGGGCTCGGTGAGCAGCCGCCGGATCGCGGCGGC
>DASWMR010000144.1:0-13451 GCA_036399635.1 Actinoplanes sp.
CCCGGGCGTGCTGAGCTGGGCCGAGCTGCAGCGGCTCAAGCCGGTGGCGCCGAGCATGGGGATGATGCTGGAGACCACCGCGACCCGGCTGTGGTCCGAGCCGGGCGGAGCGCACTACGGCTCGCCCGACAAGGAGCCGGCCGTGCGGCTGCGGGTGCTGGACGACGCGGGCCGGGTCGGTGTCCCGTTCACCACCGGCATCCTGATCGGCATCGGGGAAAACCGCGCCGAGCGGGTGGACGCGCTGTTCGCGATGCGCCGGACCGCCCGGGAGTACGGGCACATCCAGGAAGTGATCATTCAGAACTTCCGCGCCAAGCCGGACACGGCGATGCGCGGGATGCCCGACGCCGAGCTGCGCGAGCTGGCCGCGACGGTGGCCGTGGCCCGGCTCGTGCTCGGCCCGCGGGCCCGCATCCAGGCGCCGCCCAACCTGATCGACGCCGAGTTCGCCCTGCTGCTGCGCGCCGGCATCGACGACTGGGGTGGCGTCTCGCCGGTGACTCCGGACCACGTCAACCCGGAGCGCCCGTGGCCGCAGATCGACGTGCTCCGCCAAAGGTCGGCGGAGGCCGGGTTCGAGCTGCGGGAGCGGCTCACGATCTACCCCGAGTACGTCCGCCGCGCCTCCGAGGGCTGGCTGGACCCGCGGCTCGCGGCGCACGTGGCCGCGCTCGCCGACGCCGACGGCCTGGCCCGCGCGGACGCCATCCCGCAGGGTCTGCCCTGGCAGGAGCCGGACGACGCGTTCGGCGGCGGCCGGGTCGACCTGTTCGCGACGATCGACACGACCGGGCGGACGGCCGATCGCCGGTCCGACTTCGACGACGTCTACGGCGACTGGGCCGAGGTTGCCGCGCACATCACGACCGACAGCCGAACGACCGTGCCCACCGACGTCCTCGCCGGACTGAAGCTGGCCGCGGAGAACCCGGCCGCGTTGCTCGAGCCGCAGCACGAGGACAAGGCGATGGCCCTGTTCACCGCGGACGGCTCGGCGCTGGAGGAACTGGTCCGGATCGCCGACGACCTGCGCCGGTCGGTCAACGGCGACGACATCACGTACGTGGTGAACCGCAACATCAACTTTTCGAACGTCTGCTACGTCGGCTGCCGGTTCTGCGCCTTCGCCCAACGGGAGTCGGACGCGGACGCCTATCGGCTCTCGGTCGGCCAGGTGGCGGACCGGGCCGAGCAGGCGTGGCGGGACGGCGCTTCCGAGGTCTGCATGCAGGGCGGCATCGACCCGAAGATGCCGGTGACCGCGTACGCCGATCTGGTGCGCGCGATCAAGCAGCGGGTGCCCGGGATGCACGTGCACGCGTACTCCCCGATGGAGATCGTCACGGCCGCGGCGAAGGCCGGGGTGTCAGTGCGCGACTGGCTGAAGCAGCTCAAGGACGCGGGCCTGGACACGATTCCGGGCACCGCGGCCGAGATCCTCGACGATGACGTGCGCTGGGTGCTGACCAAGGGCAAGCTGCCCGCCTCGGCGTGGATCGACGTGGTCACCACGGCGCACCAGGTCGGCATCCGGTCGAGCTCGACGATGATGTACGGCCATGTCGATCACCCGCGGCAGTGGCTCGGCCACTTCCGGGTGCTGGCCGGCATCCAGGACGTGACCGGCGGTTTCACCGAGTTCGTGGCGTTGCCGTTCATCCACACCAACGCCCCGATCTACCTCGCCGGGATCGCCCGGCCCGGCCCGACCTGGCGGGAGAACCGGGTGGTGCACGCGATGGCCCGGGTCCTGCTGCACGGCCGGATCGAAAATATCCAGTGTTCCTGGGTGAAGCTGGGCGACGAGGGTACCCGGGCGATGCTGGACGGCGGTTGCAACGACCTCGGCGGCACGCTGATGGAGGAGACCATCTCGCGGATGGCCGGTTCGGAACACGGGTCGGCCCGGACGGTGGCCGAACTCAAGGAGCTGGCCGCGGCCGCGGGACGGCCGGCGGTCGAGCGGACAACAGTGTACGGACGCCGCTGATCACCGGACGCGAACTGATTCCGATCACTCTGCGTTACGGGATAAACGGACGAGTACCCCCTACCCGCAGCCGCATGTCACGAATCGGGTTAAATTGGACGTGGGTCGACGCGACAGCGTTACCTGAAGGCGCTCCGGAGAGATAGGGCAGGAACGGGACCGTGACGTGCCGAGGGCACGCCGGGGAAACGGGCCTATTTATCAGGTTCGGCTTGACGACGCACGTCTTACACGCGTGTAATTTCGGTGGGGTTGTGGGGTGGAACGCTGCGAAAACGGTTCGCCCCGCAAATGACACGCCGCGTGCGTGGGGGGTCAGCGCCGGCAGCGATGCCGGCGCGGAAATTGGGAGGCACGCCGATGGATGCGCAGGTTGAAGGGGTCGACCTGCTCGGGGACGCGCCCGAGTGGCAGGAACGGGCGCTGTGTTCGCAGACCGACCCGGAAGCATTCTTCCCGGAGAAGGGCGGTTCCACCCGGGAGGCGAAGAGGATTTGTGGCCGGTGCGACGTCAAGGCGGAGTGCCTGGAGTACGCGCTGGGGCATGACGAACGGTTCGGCATCTGGGGCGGGTTGTCGGAGCGGGAACGCCGCAAGCTGAAGCGGCGGGTTGCCTAACTCACCTAACTCAACTCATCGGGATCGACCCCGAGCAGGTTGGCTACCTGTTCGATGATCACATCGTGGACGAGATCGGCGAGGTCCTCGCGGTCCATCGCCCGGAATTCCAGCGGCCGCCGGTAGAGCACGATCCGCGGCGGAAGCTCCTGCCGACCGGGGCGGCCGGGCAGCAGGCGGGCCAGCGGCACCTCGCCGTCCTCGAGCACGTCGGAGTCGTAGACGTTGAGGTCGGGCGGCACGTCCTCGACCGCGAACTCGACGCCGGCGAGCTCCTTGGCGTACCGCCGCTCGAGGCTCTCGACGGTGTCCAGCACGAGGTCGTCGAAGATCTCTGCCTTGGTCCGCGCGAGCGGCACCGTGGCGGGCACCAGCCGGCCGCGCAGCCCGCGCCCGTGCCGGTCGCGCCGGGCCGGGTGGCGCGTGCCGGGCGTGCGCGGCGTCCGGGTCAACTCCCGGCGACGATCAGGGCTGGTGGTCACCTCGCAAGACTAGTCCTCCGGAGGTGGGACGCCGGGTCAGGCGGGTTCCGGCGCGTGTCTGCCCGGTAATTCGTTCCTTCGGGGCGGCGTGTCGAACGCCTCCAGGGCCGAATCGTGATGCACGGCGGGTCGGCGTGTCGCGGGTCATCCGCCCCCACGCAAGCCGCCGGGGCGATAACGTGCCGCCGTGAGGTCCCCACGGCGCTGCTCCCGGAATGGCTGTCCCCGACAGGCGGTCGCCACGTTGACCTACGTCTACAGCGATTCGACAGCCGTCGTCGGCCCCCTCGCGGCGTTCGCCGAACCCCACACGTACGACCTGTGCGAGCCGCACGCCCGCAGCCTGACCGCCCCTCGGGGCTGGGAGCTGGTGCGGCACGACGGTGATTTCGCGCCCCCGCCGCCCACCACGGACGACCTCGTCGCCTTGGCGGACGCCGTCCGGGAGGCCGCCCGCCCGCCCGCCCCGCCGCCGCGCACCGACGGGCCGGACAGCCTGCCCGGGCACCAGACCGGCCGCCGCGGCCACCTGCGGGTGATCCCGCCGTCCCACTAGCCGCCTCTTACGGCAGCTTCTCTTACGGCAGCTCTCTTACGGCAGCTTCTCTTACGGCAGGGCGACGAGCTTGTAGCGCTTCTTGAGCCAGGGCAGGAGCTTGCGGTACGCGGCGATCGTGTCCGGCTGGCCGAAGTCGTGGGAGAGCACGATCGAACCCTTGTGGGTGTGCTGGGTCACCCGCCAGATCACCGCGTTCTGGTGGTCCTGGTGCGACTCGCCCTCCGGGTGGTCCCAGTCCCGCGGGTCGACCCGCCAGTAGATCGAGGCCATGCCGAGCTGTCGGGCGACCGTGACCAGCCGGGGCGTGAAGTTGCCGCCCGGGGCCCGGAAATACTTGATCTTCGCGTTGGGTACGGCCCGGCGGATGGCGGCGTTGGTCCGCTGCAGGTCCGCGCGGATCTTCGCGGCCGGCTGCTTACCGATCTTGAGGCCGTGGTTCCAGGTGTGGTTGCAGAGTGTGTGCCCGCCGGCCACGATCTGCCGGACCAGCTCGGGATGCCGCGCGGCGTTCTTTCCCACCAGGCAGAACGTCGCCTTCACGTGGTGCTGGGCGAGCAGCTTGAGGATTCTCGGGGTCTCGCGCGGGTCCGGGCCGTCGTCGAAGGTGAGTGCCACAGCCTTCGAGCCGGTGGTGGACCGACTGCCGGCCGGGCCGACCTTCACCGCGGCCCGTTCAGCCCTGGCCGCTTTCTGTGCCGCCGCTTTCTGTGCCGCCGCCTTCTGTGCCGCCGCCTTCTGTGCAGCGGCCGGGGCCGGCTTCGGTTTGGTGGCGGGTTTGACCTTGGCCGGTGCCGGCTTGGCGGCCGCGGGCTGGGCCGCCTTGGCGGCCGCGGGCCGCGGCCTGGTCGTGTCCGCGGAGGCGTGCCCGGTCAATGCGGTCGCCAGCAGGACGACTCCGAGCAGCACAACCTTCCTGGAACGCGACAACTCCATCAAATCCTCCCCATACGGTTCGAGAAATGACAATGCCGTCTCGAACCGTCGATCGCTACCTGCCACCCCGCGGTAGGCACTCTTCCGGGAGCTAATCGCCGAGGATGGCAGGCATGGGCACCGACTTATACCAAATGTCCTAACTGGCCCGCGTCGTCCGTGGCGCGGTCCGTCGGTGCAGAGCGGCTCAGGCTACCCAACCTGAACTGATCGTCGGGGATGAATACGGTTAGCGGTGCCTCCCGGATCACCATGGCGCACCGGGGAGGTGGGCGACCATGGGCCGGGCGGATGCCCGATTCTGGACGATTGGCTGCCGGAATCAACCGAGTTCGGCGAGCTCATCTGAGGTGAGCAGGCGGGATCGGATCAGGAAACGTACGCCCTCGGGAGCCTCCAGCGAGAAGCCGGAACCGCGGCCGGGGACCACGTCCACCGTCAGGTGGGTGTGCTTCCAGAGGGCGAACTGCGACGCCGACATCCAGAACGTGATCGGCTCGTCGACCCCGTCGATCTTCAGGGATTCGAGCAGCACGTCCGACTGGCCGGTGCGGAACTCGCCGTCCAGAAAGCACATCGGCGAGCTGCCGTCGCAGCATCCGCCGGACTGGTGGAACATCAACGGACCGTGCTGCCCCCGCAGCTGCCGCATCATGGCGGCGGCTGCGGGGGTCACGTCCACCCGGGTCACCATGGGCGTCTTCAGACCTTTCAAGGGTGGTGGCGGGGCGGTTGGACGGGGCCTAGAAGAAACCCATGGCCTTGGGGCTGTACGACACCAGCAGGTTCTTGGTCTGCTGGTAGTGGTCCAGCATCATCTTGTGGTTCTCCCGGCCGACGCCGGACTGCTTGTAGCCACCGAACGCGGCGTGCGCCGGGTAGGTGTGGTACGAGTTCGTCCAGACTCGGCCCGCCTTGATCGCGCGCCCCGCCCGGTACGCAGTGTTGATGTCCCGGGTCCACACGCCCGCGCCGAGGCCGTACAACGTGTCGTTGGCGATCCTGATGGCGTCCGCGTAGTCGGCGAAGGAGGTCACCGAGACCACCGGACCGAAGATCTCCTCCTGGAAGATCCGCATCGAGTTCGAGCCTTCGAAGATGGTCGGCTGCACGTAGTAGCCGCCGGACAAGTTGCCGGGCAGCTCGGCCCGGGCCCCACCGGTGAGCAGCTTGGCGCCCTCCTGCCGGCCGATGTCGAAGTAGGACAGGATCTTCTCGAGCTGGTCGTTAGACGCCTGCGCGCCCACCTGGGTGTCGGTGTCCAGCGGGTTGCCCTGCTTCATGTTCTCCACCCGCTTGACCCCAGCTGACAGGAAGTCGGCGTAGATGCTCTGCTGGATCAGCGCGCGCGACGGGCAGGTGCAGACCTCGCCCTGGTTCAACGCGAACATGGCGAAGCCCTCGAGCGACTTGTCGAAGAAGTCGTCGTCGGCAGCGGAAACGTCTGCGAAGAAGATGTTCGGGCTCTTGCCGCCCAGCTCCAGCGTCACCGGGATCAGGTTCTCCGAGGCGTACTGCATGATCAGGCGCCCCGTGGTGGTCTCCCCGGTGAACGCGACCTTGGCGACCCGGTTGGACGAGGCGAGCGGCTTGCCGGCCTCGACGCCGAAGCCGTTGACGATGTTGAGGACGCCCGGCGGCAGCAGGTCGCCGATGAGCGACATCAGGTAGTGGATCGAAGCCGGGGTCTGCTCGGCCGGCTTGAGCACGACCGCGTTGCCGGCGGCCAGCGCGGGGGCGAGCTTCCAGACCGCCATCAGGATCGGGAAGTTCCACGGGATGATCTGCGCGACCACGCCGAGCGGCTCGTGGAAGTGGTAGGCGACGGTGTCGTCGTCGAGCTGCCCGGCGCTGCCCTCCTGCGCCCGGATCGCGCCGGCGAAGTAGCGGAAGTGGTCGATCGCCAGCGGCATGTCGGCGGCCAGCGTCTCGCGCACCGGCTTGCCGTTCTCCCAGGACTCGGCGACCGCGAGCTTCTCCAGGTTCGCCTCCATCCGGTCGGCGATCTTGTTGAGGATGTTCGCCCGTTCGGCGGCCGAGGTGCGGCCCCACGCGTCGGCGGCACCGTGCGCCGCGTCCAGTGCCTTCTCCACGTCCTCGGCGGTGCCGCGGGCAACCTCGGTGAAGTTCTCGCCGGTCACCGGGGAAGGGTTGGCGAAGTACTGGCCCTTGACCGGCGGCACGTACTCGCCGCCGATGTAGTGGTCGTACCGGGACTCGTAGTTGACGATCGCACCGTCTGTGCCGGGCGCGGAATAAACAGTCATGGCAGCCTCCGTACCTCTGGGGTACGGCCGACGCTAATAACGTTCACGTTGCAGAGACGTTGCAAGACCGTATTCAAGCGAGAGGTCGCGGATGCGGGTCGTGGCCAGGGGTGAGATGGGGGAGCCGGCTGGGAGGAGGCGGGCGTAGGCCTCCCACATCTGCAGGTCGTCGGCACCCCAGGGGGCGGTCAGCCAGGTCTCGACGAGGCTGCGGTCCCGGCCGGCCAGCACCGCCGCACGCAGCTGCCCGTCGACGAGCCGACGCAACCTGGCCACGCCCGGCGCATCCGAGGCGGGCAACAACGGACCCGCGTACGCCTGCAGCGCGTCGGCCACCCGCCCGCGGGCCAGCAGCCGGGTCACCGTGCGGAAGTCGGCCTCCAGCCCGGCGCGTAGCCGGTAGGGCCGTGAGTCGAGCAGTTCCGGCCCGAGCGCGCGCCGCAGCCGGGACAGCTCCGCACGCACGGTCACCGGGTTGACGTCGTCTCCATAAAGATCAAAACCAAGTTCCTCGCCGGTACGCCCTTCCGGGTGCGCCAGGAGCAGGACGAGCAGTTCCGAGTGGCGTCGCCCGAGATGGCGCCGCCGCCCGCCGAAGGTCAGCGTGGCCTCGTTGCGCCCGAGCGCGATCACCGTGCCGGCGGCCGCGGGCGGCGAAAGGTGATTACTTAGGCCCATCCGACCGCCGCGCCCCCACCCTTGATCGGACTGAAGGAATGATTCTGCGGCCAGCGCGGTGGCCCGTACCAGGGCCAGGCTGTGTGGGTTGGCCAGGTGGTCGCCGCCGGTGACGTCGATCGCGCCCAGCACCCGCCCGGTGCCCGGGTCGTGGATCGGTGCGGCCGCACAGGTCCAGCGCTGCACCGGTCGGCTGAAGTGCTCGGTGGCGAAGATCTGCAGCGGATGGTCCACGGCGATCGCGGTGCCCGGTGCGTTCGTGCCGGCGTGTGTCTCGTCCCAGCGCGCGCCCGGCACGAAGTTCATCCGCTCGGCTCCGCGCAGCATCGAGGCGGTGCCTTCCACCCAGAGCAGCCGGCCGTACGCGTCGCAGACCGCCATCAGATGGTCGCCGTCCTCGGCCAGCCCGCCCAGCAGGTCGCGGAAGAGCGGCAGGACCCGGGCCAGCGGATGCGCCGCCCGGTAGTCGGCCAGCTCCCCGTCGCTCAACTCGATGGGCGCCGTGTCGTCCGCGCTGTGCATCGCCGACACCGACCGCTTCCACGAGTCGGTCACCACCGACCGCATCCGTGGTCCGCCGGGCCGCACGTCCCCGGCCAGGAAGCGCTCGTGGGCGTGCCCGACCTGTCGGATCCGTTCCGCGGGGTCGGCGCCGGCGTCGAGCGCGAGCCAGGGGTTGGCCACGGGGCACCTCCAGTCCCACCCATCGTGACCCGCCTCACGGTCGCAGACAACAGCCCGGACCGGGATCTTCACGGTCGGGGCAATCTGCGGCGCGTAACGGTGGTGCTATCTCGTTGCCACCTGATCGTCGACTCCGCTCGGTTACGCTCACCGGGATAGCCACTGGTGAGGAGCGAGCATTGTCTGATCTGTCGAAGATCGTCAAGGCGTACGACGTCCGTGGCGTCGTCCCCGACCAGTTCAACGAGTCGGTGGCCCGGGCACTCGGTACCGCCTTCGTCGAGATGCTGCGTGAGTCCGGCGACGACGCCGATCACATCGTGATCGCGCACGACATGCGCGACTCCGGTCCCGGGCTGGCCGCGGCTTTCGCCGGCGGTGCGAACGCGGCCGGTGCCAAGGTGCTCAACATCGGCCTGGCGTCGACCGACGGGCTCTACTACGCGTCCGGTTCGCTGGGCCGGCCCGGCGCGATGTTCACCGCCAGTCACAACCCGGCGAAGTACAACGGGATCAAGCTGTGCCGGGCCGGCGCCCGCCCGGTCGGTCAGGACAGCGGCCTGGCGGTCGTGCGCCGCCGCGCCGAGGCGCTGCTCAGCGACCTGAACGCGGGAGCCGACGGCCCGGACCTGGTGGAGGAGGGCGACCTGCTCGCCGACTATGCGGCGCACCTGCGCTCGCTGGTCGACCTCAGCGGCATCCGGCCACTCAAGGTGATCGTGGACGCCGGCAACGGGATGGGTGGCTACACCGTGCCCGCCGTCCTCGGCGACCAGCTGTTGCCCGCGCTGCCGCTGGAGATCGTTCCGATGTACTTCGAGCTGGACGGCTCGTTCCCCAACCACGAGGCCAACCCGCTCGACCCGGCCAACCTGGTGGACCTGCAGGAGGCGATCCGCAAACAGGGCGCCGACATCGGGGTCGCGTTCGACGGCGACGCCGACCGCTGCTTCATCATCGACGAGCTGGGCGACCCGGTGTCGCCGTCGGCGGTGACCGCGCTGGTGGCGAAGCGCGAGCTGGCCCGGTTCCCGGGCAGCACGGTGATCCACAATCTGATCACCTCGGCCGCGGTGCCCGAGATCATCACGGAGAACGGTGGCAAGCCGGTGCGTAGCCGGGTCGGCCACTCCTTCATCAAGGCCGAGATGGCCCGGACCAACGCGGTCTTCGGTGGTGAGCACTCGGCGCACTACTACTTCCGCGACTTCTGGTTCGCCGACACCGGCATGCTGGCCGCGATGCACGTGCTGGCCGCTCTCGGCGGGCAGGACCGGCCGCTGTCCGAGTTCGCCGCCGAGTTCGAGCGGTACAGCGCCTCCGGTGAGATCAACTCGACGGTCGCCGACGCCGCGGCCAAGACGGCCGAGGTGCGGGCCGCCTTCCCGGACGCGCAGTTCGATGAGCTGGACGGCCTGACCGTGAGCCTGCCCGGCGGTGCTTGGTTCAACCTGCGCGCATCCAACACCGAACCGCTGCTGCGGCTCAATGTGGAAGCGCCCAAGCCGGACCTGATGGCGTCGCTGCGGGACGAAGTGCTCGCAATCGTCCGCGCCTAGATAGGATCAGGGACGCATGCATCCGTGAACCCGTAAGGAGTCGTTCGGTGGCCCTCGATCCGCAATTGATGGACATTCTGGCCTGCCCGGACACACACCACGCTCCGTTGACCTACGACAGCGGTGCGCAGACCCTGACGTGTACGGAGTGCGAGCGCGTCTTCGAGATTCGTGACGATATCCCGGTCCTGCTGCTCGACGAGGCTCGGCAGCCGGGCACGGAGAGGCCCTGATGGCCGCCCCGATCGGGGGCGCCGCCGCGATCAACGGGCACCGGGTCGCCGACGAGGCGCTGCTCGACGACGAGAAGACGATGCTCGGCAACGACCCGGGCGGCATGTTGCGGGCGACCGCCTCGGCCGGCGCCCAGGTGCGCGAGGCCGCGGCGCTCGCCGCCGAGACCGATCTGTCGATGCTCTCCGACGAGGGCCGTCCGCGCGCGGTGGTCGTCGCCGGCATCGGCACCGCCGGCCTGACCGGCAACATCCTGGCCACCGTGGCCGGCCACCGCTGCCCGGTGCCGATCATCGGGCACCGCAGCGCGGGCATCCCCGGCTGGGTGGGTGCGGCCGACGTGGTGTTCGCCGTCTCCGCCTCGGGTCGCAGTCCCGAGGCGCTGGCCGCTGCCGAGGCGGCGATCCGCCGGGGCTCTCGGCTGGTGGCGATCGGCAAGCCCGACTCCGAGCTGGAGGCGATGGCCGAGCGGGCCCGCTCGCCGTTCCTCCCGGTGCCCCGCCGCGCCCCGGCCCGGGCCAGCCTCTGGGGCCTGGCCGTCCCGGTGCTGCTCGCTGCGCGGGCGATCGGCCTGGTCAAGGTGAACGAGGCCGACCTCGCCGAGACCGCGACCCGGCTGGACGCCGACGCCGAGCGCTGCCGGGCCGGTGCCGACTCCTTCGTCAACCCGGCGAAGTCGCTGGCTCTCGGCTTAGCCGGCTCGATCCCGATCGTCTGGGGTTCGTCCCCGCTCGCCACCGTCGCCGCCCGCCGCTTCGCCGAGACGCTCGCCGCCAACGCGCGCTACCCGGTGATGGCCGGCGCGCTGGGCGAGGCCGGCCGCGGCCGGGTCGGCCTGCTCGACGGCGTCTTCGGTGGTCTGGCCGAGACGTCCCGCGACATCTTCGCCGACCCCGACGAGCAGGGCGAGGAGGCGGAGCGGACAAGGCTGCGCCTGGTGATCTTCCGGGACGGCGGGCTCAATCCGGAGGAGGACGCGGACGAGCCGATCGCCGTCGAGGAGCGCCGCGCGGACGCCGTACAGACGCTGGCCGAACGTCGTGGCGTGCGCTGTGACGTGCTGACCGCCGAAGGCGGCTCGGCACTGGAACGGCTGGCCTCCCTCACTGCGGTGCCCGACTTCGCCTCGCTGTATCTTGCCCTGGCACATGGACTTGATCCGATGGCCGTGCCGGCGATCAACGAGATGAAGGAGCTGTCGAACCCGATGCCCGAGGGAATCCAGTGAGCGCAGAGGGCGGAACGAAGGCGATTGTCGCGGCGTTGACCGCGAACCTTGGCATTGCGGTCACCAAGTTCGTCGCCTGGCTGCTGACCGGGTCGTCGTCGATGCTGGCCGAGTCGATCCACTCGGTGGCCGACTCCGGCAACCAGCTGCTGCTGCTGATCGGCGGCAAGCGGGCCAAGCGGGCGGCCACCCCGGAACACCCCTTCGGCTACGGCCGGGAGCGCTACATCTACGCGTTCATCGTGTCGATCGTGCTGTTCAGCGTGGGTGGCCTATTCGCGCTCTACGAGGCTTACCACAAGATCCAGCACCCCGAGGCGATCGACAAGTGGCAGTGGGTGCCGGTGACCGTGCTGGTCGTCGCGATCGGCCTCGAGACATACTCGTTCTGGACCGCGATCCGCGAGTCCAACCGCACCCGCGGCAAGACCTCCTGGGTCAACTTCGTCCGCCGGTCCAAGGCGCCCGAGCTGCCGGTGGTGCTGCTGGAGGACGCGGGCGCGCTCATCGGCCTGATCCTCGCCCTGCTCGGCGTCTCGCTCACCCTCATCACCGGCGACGGCGTATGGGACGGCATCGGCACCGCGGCGATCGGCATCCTGCTGGTGGCGATCGCGGTGATCCTGGCCACCGAGACGAAGAGCCTGCTGCTCGGCGAGGGCGCCAACCCGGAGGACATTCGCAAGATCGAGCAGGCCATCCTGGGCGGCGTCGGCATCGAGCGGATCATCCACATGAAGACGCTGCACCTCGGCCCGGAGGAACTGCTGGTCGCCGCGAAGATCGCGGTGCCGCGCGCCGAGCGCGCCGAGGACCTCGCCCGGCACATCGACGAGACCGAGGTACGCATCCGCGAGGCGCTCCCGATCGCCCGGGTGATCTACATCGAACCGGACATCTACCACGCGAACGCCGCGCCGGCCGAATCCGGCGCCGAGCCGGCCGCCGCAGCGCCACCGGTAACCGCCTAATAACTGATAGTTTGCCGCTTATGAGCGTGTATCCGTTGACCGGTGTCGTCCGTCCGTACGCCTGGGGCTCGCGTACCTCCCTCGCCGAGCTCCAGGGGCGGCCCGCGCCCACCGACGAGCCCGAGGCCGAGCTCTGGCTTGGTGCGCATCCAGGCGACCCGTCCCTGGTCGCCGTGCCGGACGGCCCGGTCAGCCTCGCCACCCTGATCGCCGATGATCCCAAGGGTCAGCTCGGCGAGTCGGTCGCGGCCGACTTCGGCCCCCGCCTGCCGTACCTGATGAAGGTGCTCGCCGCGGAGACCCCGCTCTCGTTGCAGGCGCACCCCTCCCTCGAGTACGCGATCCAGGCGTACGCCCGGCAGGAGGCCGATCCGGCTCTGCCGAAGAACTACACGGACGGCAACCACAAGCCGGAGATGCTGGTCGCGCTGACCCCGTTCGAGGCGCTCTGCGGCTTCCGCGACCCGGCGGTCTCCGCCGAGGTGCTCGAGGCGCTGGGCATCCCGGCGCTCGCCCCGGTCGTGGCCGCCCTGCGCGACGGCGACCTGCGCACCGCGGTGCACACGCTGCTGAGCTGGCCGGCGGCCGACCGCCCGGCCCTGATCGACGCCGTGGTGGCGACCGCCCGCCGGGACTGCGCGACCGCGGCCACCAGTGCAGCCGCGAGTGCCGCCGCCAACATCTCGATGGCCGGCGGCGACCCGGCTCTCGCGGTCGCCGGTGTCAGCGCGCTGCTCGCGACCGGCGCGGCCGAGTCGTTCGACCTGGCCGCCGAACTGGCCGAGCACTATCCCGGCGACCCGGGCGTGCTGGTCGCACTGCTGCTCAACCACGTGCGGCTGGCGCCGGGCCAGGCGATCTGGATGCCGGCCGGCAACCTGCACGCCTACCTGCACGGCACCGGCGTGGAGTTGATGGCGGCCAGCGACAACGTGCTGCGCGGCGGCCTGACGCCGAAGCGGGTCGACGTGGACGAACTGCTGAAGGTGCTGCGGTTCGAGGTGCTGGACGACCCGATCCTGCCCTCCGCCGAGGTCGCACCGGGTGTGCTGACGTGGCAGGTGCCGGTCGCGGACTTCGTGCTCTACCGCATCGATCTGGACGGCACCCGCCAGGTGAGCACCCCCGGGGCCGCCTCGGTGGCCGGCAGCACCGGCTCGCCGAGCACCTCGAACCGCAGCACCCGCAGCAGCTCGTCGACGTCCACCCGCTTCGGGGTCAGTCCGCCGCGCAGCACGTTGTCGC
>DASWMR010000145.1:0-1755 GCA_036399635.1 Actinoplanes sp.
GGTCTCGGTGGCCGCCGCGACGGTCAGCGTGTAGACGATGCCCGACCCGGGCAGCCGGTCGAGGTGGTCGGCCAGCCAGGCCAGCCGGTGTGCGGGGTTGGGAAGATCGAGCACCGCGAGGCGAAGCGAGTCGCGGTCGAGCGGGCCACGCAGCACCAGCGCGTCACCCAGCTGGTCGGCCACGTCGGCGGTCACCCGGGCGTTGGCGGTCGCGGTGGTGGCGAGCACCGGCGTACGCCCCGGGAGGCCGGCCAGGAACGTGCGCAGTCGCCGGTAGTCCGGGCGGAAGTCGTGCCCCCAGTCGGAAACGCAGTGCGCCTCATCGACGACCAGCAGGCCGGTGCTGGCGGCCAGACCCGGCAGCACGGAGTCGCGGAAGTCGGGGTTGTTGAGCCGCTCGGGGCTGATCAACAGGACGTCGACGGTGCCGGACCGGATCTCGTGCTCGATCTCGGACCACTCGTCGAGATTGGCGGAGTTGATGGTGCGCGCCCGGATGCCGGCCCGCGCTGCCGCCTCGACCTGGTTGCGCATGAGCGCGAGCAGCGGAGACACGATGACTGTCGGGCCGGTCGGCGTGCTGCCGGCCCGGAGCAACGCGGTGGCCACGAAGTAGACCGCCGACTTGCCCCACCCGGTGCGCTGCACGCACAACACCCGCCGCCGGTCGACGGTGAGCGCCTCGATCGCCCGCCACTGATCCTCGCGGAGCACCGCGCGGTCACCGGCAAGCTTGCGCAGCACCCCCTCGGCGCGCTCGCGCACCGAGGCTCGCTCAGCGGCACCGGCCATGGTCTGGGTCTCGTCACTCACCGGGCATGTCTATCAGCCCGCACCGACAGAACCCCGAGTTATCCACAGGCGCCGGCCGAATCAACGAGCAAGCAGCGCGTCGAGCAGGTCGCCGGCTCGGGCCGGACCGCCGGCCGCGGTCAGGGACATGCCGATTTCCTGGGCCCGCGACGCGAACGCCGGCCGGTCCAGGATCTCCCGCACCGCGGCGGCGATCCGGGCCGGCTTCGGAGAACCGGTGCGCAGGTCTATGCCGGCGCCCGACCAGGCAACCCGGCGGGCCACCTCGGGCTTGTCGAGCGAGCCGCCAGCCACCACCAGCGGAACCCCGGCCTGCAGCGCGGCCAGCACCCCGCCCCAGCCGCCGTTGGTCACCATCACGTCGACCTCGGGCAGCAGCAGGTCGTGCGGCACGAAGGCGGCGGCCCGTGCATTGGCCGGCAGGGTGCCGAGCACTGCCGGGTCGGCGCCGCCGGTGGTGCACACGACCAGCACATCCTGGTCGGCGAGTGCCGCCAGGGTGGGCTTCAGCAGATCGTCCGGGGCGGTGTCGAGGGTGCCCTGTGTCACGTGCACAACCCGGCGGGCGGCGGCCAGGTCGGGCCACCACGGCGGCAACTCCGCCGCCGAGCCCGCCGCGACAGGCGCGGCGAGGCGCCCGACAAAGCGGACGGACGACGGCAGGTCGGTGCGGGAAAACTCCAGTCCGGGTTCGCCCTGAGCCAGCACCAGATCGGTCGAGTAGGTGCTGTCGAAGAGCCGTCCCGGCGGGGCCGGCCGCAGCCCGAACTCCGCTCGCAGGCGGTTCATCTGAGGATCGAGCATGGTTCGGGTGGCCAACCCGACCACGCCGCGCAGGGCAGCATCGCGCAGGCGGCCGGCCGGCCCGGTCGCCGGCCGCCACGGCATGTTCGGCGGCGGCAGCTCACGACTCGTCAGCGTCAGCGGGGACACCGCCACCGT
>DASWMR010000146.1:0-6184 GCA_036399635.1 Actinoplanes sp.
AGCCCTCGAAGGGGCCGAACTTCACCACGGTGACCTTGATGTCGGAGCCGCTCGGTGCGGTGTAGTTCACCGTCTGACCCTCGCTCGAGCCGAGGATCGCCTTGCCGAGCGCCGACTCCGGGCTGTAGACCGTCAGGTCAGTGGTCGAGGCGATCTCCCGGGAACCGAGCAGGAATGTCTCGGTGTCGCTCTGGTCGTCGTCGAAGTAAATCGTGACGACCGAACCGGGGGCGACCTTGTCGGCCGTGGGCGCCTCGCCGACCTCGGCGTTGCGCAGGAACTCCTTCAAGTAAAGGATCCGGCCCTCTTGCTTGCCCTGCTCCTCGCGGGCGGCGTGGTAACCACCGTTCTCCCGCAGGTCGCCCTCTTCCCGGCGAGCATTGATCTCGGCCGCGACCAGCGGACGCGCGGCGATCAACTCGTCGAGCTCGGCCTGCAGCCGGTCATAGGCGTCCTGAGAAAGCCACGTCTTGGGCGCTTCCGAACTGGGCACGGTCGATCTCCTTGCTGGAACGGGGCACGCTCGCCATCACTGGACAGGCGGTCACCACTGCCTGCGCGGTCACAACGGCTGCGCGGGTGCCAAAGGCATGGTGAACGGAACGAATCACCAAGCTTACCAGCGGTGCGCACGACGCCTGGATTGCTCGATCTTGCACTATTACCGGGCGGGGCGACAGAGGGTTAAGACAGGCCGTTAAGACAGCGGGTTAATCGGCGGGTCGGCAACCCAGCACGTCGCCGACCGCGGCCCGGGCGGTGGTCGGCACCGCCTCGCGCGCCCGGATCGTGGTGCCGGCCCCGGCGGGTCGGACGACCACTGTCCGCCGGCCTAGTTCGTTGCCGTCGCGATCACGGGCGCGCAGCACGCAGGAGGCGGCCCGGCCGGCCGGCACCCGCACCGTGAACTCGATGGTCAGGCTGGTCGCCGGCGGCGCGTCCGTCCAGCCGACGATCTGCGCCTGGTAGTCGGTCTGCCCGTACCGCTGGTAGAGCCGCACCGAGAGCAGCACGGAGGCGGCGACGACGAGGACCAGCAGCGCGATCGGCAGCACCGGGCGGCGCCGGCCGGAGCGGCGCCGGCCGTAGCGGCCCGGCGGAAAGGCCGGGGTTGTGGCGCGCGTCTCGCTCACCTGTCGACCTCTCGTGCGTTTCTTGTCGGGGGGATCGGCCAGAATGGCAGGGTCCATTCTCGCAGTTGACGCCGGCCCGCTCTCGGCGGGCCAGGTCCGAGGAGTCTTCACGTGGCTGAGCAGTTGCGTCTCATGGCGGTGCACGCGCATCCGGACGACGAGTCGAGCAAGGGCGCGGCCACCATGGCGCGGTACGTTGCCGAGGGTGTCGAGGTGCTGGTCGCGACGTGTACCGGCGGGGAGCGCGGCAGCGTGCTCAACCCCCGGATGGATCGACCCGAGGTGCAAGCCGACATCACCAACATCCGGCGTGCCGAGATGGCCGAGGCGCGCAAGATCCTCGGCGTCGACCAGGCCTGGCTCGGCTTCGTCGACTCCGGGCTGCCCGAGGGTGACCCGCTGCCGCCGCTGCCCGAGGGCTGCTTCGGCCTGCAGGACCCGGCCGAGGCCGCGATCCCGCTGATCAAGCTGATCCGCGAGTTCCGGCCGCACGTCGTCACCACCTACGACGAGAACGGCGGCTATCCGCACCCCGACCACATCATGTGCCACAAGGTCTCGGTGGTGGCCTTCGACGCGGCCGGCGACGCCGCCGCGCACCCCGAGCTGGGCGAGCCGTGGCAGCCGCTGAAGCTCTACTACAACTCCGGCTGGACGAGGGCGCGGATGCTTGCGCTGCACGAGGGCATGCTGGCCGCGGGTCTCGAGTCGCCGTACACCGAGTGGCTGGAGAAGTGGTCCGACCGGGACGACCGGGGTGACAAGATCACCACCCGGGTCGAGTGCGGGGAGTACTTCGAGGTGCGCGACAACGCGCTGCGTGCGCACGCGACCCAGGTCGACCCGGACGGCTTCTGGTTCAAGATCCCGCTCGAGCTCCAGCAGAAGGTGTGGCCGACCGAGGATTTCGAGTTGGCCCGCTCGGTGATCGACAGCCCGGTGCCGGAGTCTGACCTGTTCGCCGGCATCCGGGAGCCGGTGGAGGCCCGCTGAGCAGTAGGCTCGGCTCATGGACGTCTTCGCGGTCAACAACTTCGGCGACACCCGGTCCGGCGGTCTGGCCGGACCGATGGGTCTGTTCGTCATCGTGCTGCTGTCCATAGCAACAGTTCTGTTGATCCGCAATATGAATAAGCGCTTGCGTCGGCTTCCCGACAGTTTCCCCGACCCCGACCGGACGCAGCGTGAAGCCGAGATCGCTCAGCTGAACGCCGACCTCGAGCACGCCGCCGCCGAGCCGGTGGTCCGGAATGTCGATCAGGACCGACCTGAGCCGGCCGTGCCGCGTGCCAAAGACGAGGTCAGAGACGTTACTACCGAGGGTGACGACACCGCTGCAGATGGCGGTTCGGGCCGCGTTTGACCACGTAGGACGCGGTGTGGGGCATCGACGAGAACGCACTGAACGTATTGGTCTGACCAAATGGCGATACGCGTCGTGCGACAACCCCTGTTGTGTTTCACAGGATTGATTTAGCCTTCCGCCGGGGGCCTAACCGCCCCGGACCCTGTGCGGAAGGGGGCGAAGAAAGTGACCACTCGCCGCCCCCCGTTTTCTCCACTGCAGATGCACGTGCATCGGCGAGTGCCGCTCCTGAGGAGGGGTTTTCCGTGACGGCGCCGCTGGGCGCGGAGCCGTCCGTCCGTCGATCGTGGATCGGCGCGGCGGGCCTCGCCGGCCGCTCCCAAGGAGTGCGCGTGCTGGCCGCCGCCGTCTCCGGCGCGGCGGTGCTGTGCGCCGTGCTCGGCATTCTGCTGCCGGTGACCCGACCGACCGACCGGCCCCTCACGCCGGTGCTCGGCGTCGTCCTCGCTGCCGCACTCGCCGCGGCCGGACAGCTGGCCCGGCTCCGCTTCCGGCTCGGCCGAGGGGTCGTCTCGATCTCCTGGGGCGAGGCCGCGTTCATCATCGGCTTCGTGGTGGCGCCACCCGGCTGGATGCCGGCCGCCACCCTGGTCGGCGCGACCGTGGCGTGGGCGCTGCTCTCCTGGCTCGACGAGCACCGCAGCGTCGCCGAGGTGATGCACCTGGCGGCGTCCCTCAGTCTCGGCGCGGCGGGCGCCGTCCCGGTCGCCTGGCTGGTGGCCGGCGACGCCCCGGTGCTGAGCGTGCGGATGCAGGCCGGATTGGTGGCCGGCGCGCTCACCTATCTCGTCATCTCCTTCGGCCTGGCGATCCTGACCCTGACCCTGCACCGAGACGCCGCGGCCGGCCAGATCATCCTGCGCGTCTCGTACGCGAAGGTGCCGATGTTCGTGGGCAACGTGATCGTCGGGCTCGCCGCGGTCTACGCGCTGATCCGCGGCCCGTACTGGTTGATCGCCTTCCTTCCGGGGCTGTGGCTGCTGCAGCGCACCTACCGCTTCCACCTGCGGGCCGAGGAGGAGCGCCGGGTCTGGGAGGCGTTCGCTGCGGCCACCGCGGCGCTGCCCGCCGGCACCGAGTCCGATGTGGTGCGCGCCGGTCTGCGCGGCGCGCTCGATGTGTTCGGTGCCCGGCGGGTCGAGATCGAGGTGCGCGGAACGAACGGCGAGCGACGGTACGCCGTGGACGGTCCCGGCCAGGACAACGCGGTCGCCGGCCTGCCCGGTCCGGCGATCACCCGGTCGATGGCGGTCTCCGGTGAGGTGGTCGGCGAGCTGACGGTCTGGCTCTCCGAGCCGCACCTGCCGGTTCCCCGGGACGAGGCGGCCATCTCCGCCTACGGCGACGCACTCGCCGGCGCGCTGCATGATGCGGCAGCACACGAGCGGGTGGCCGAGTTGGAGGAACAGGTGGCCCATGACGCCCGGCTCGACCGGCTGACCGGGCTGATCAACCGAACCACCCTGGTGGCCGAGGGCGACCACCTGCTCACCACCTTCGAGCGCCACCGGCACGTGGGCCTGCTGCTGCTCGACATCAACGACTTCCGCGAGGTCAACGGCACCCTCGGGCACCGTTGCGGCGACGAGGTGCTCGCCCTGATCGCCACCCGGCTCCGCGAGCTGACCAGGGAGAACGAGCTGGTCGCGCGCACCGGCGACGACGAGTTCGCGGTGCTGATCCCGACCCTCGCCACACTCACCGACTCGGCCGCACCGGCCCACGACACCCCGAGCCCGCTGCCGCTCGCCCTGCGCCGCGCCCGCGAACTGGTGGAGTACCTCGGTCAGCCGGTCGAGGTGTCCGGCGTCCGGCTCGCCGTCGAGGTGGCGGTGGGCGTCTCGGTCGCCACCGTGGGCCGGGTCGACCTGGCCGAGCTGATCCGCCGGTCGTCGCTCGCACTCGACCAGGCTAAGAAACAGCAACTGTCGGTCGCGTTGTACGACACCAGCAAGGACGCGGTCACCACGGATGCCCTGGCGTTGCTGGCCGAGCTGCAGGACGCGCTGGCCGTCGACGACCAGATTCTGCTGCACCTGCAGCCCGCGGTCGACCTGCTGACCGCCGCGCCGACCGGCGTGGAGGCCCTGGTCCGCTGGCAACACCCGCGCCGCGGCCAGCTCTCGCCGAACGACTTCATCCGCACCGTCGAGCACACCGAATTGCTCACCCCGTTCACCGGCCGGGTGCTCGACCTCGCGCTGTTGGCCGCGTCGAGCTGGAACGCGGCCGGCGTCGAGGTGCCGGTGTCGGTCAACGTGTCGGCCCGCAGCCTGCTGGACCCGCGCTTTCCCAATCAGATCGGGGACGCCCTGCGCCGGCACCGGGCACCCGCCGCTTGGCTGGTCCTGGAGATCACCGAGTCGGTCGCGGTCAGCGATCAGGAAATCGTCGACGACGTGCTGGCCGAGCTGCGCGACATGGGCGTCCAGCTCTCCCTTGACGACTTCGGCACCGGCTACTCGTCGTTGTCCATAGTCACCCGGGTACCGGTCGACGAGATCAAGATCGACCGCTCCTTCGTGGACGACATGATCGACTCAGCAGCGGCCGGCGCGGTCGTCCGCGGCGCCGTCGAGCTGGGTGCCCGTCTAGGCGTCCGGGTGGTCGCCGAGGGCGTCGAAACGATCGAGCAGCGCGCCGTGCTGATCGACCTGGGCTGCCCGGCCGCCCAGGGCTACCACTTCTCCAAGCCGATGCCGGCCGACCGCATCGTCCACACCCTGACCCAGCTGGCTGAGGCGGCCCCCACCAACATCCGGCCCCTCCGAGCGGACGACGCCTCGTAGGCATATCGGCGTGGCCCGGGGTGCATGCTTGCCTGTCCCGAGGGCAATCCCCTGGTGAACGGCGTGTGGCTGCGCCGCTGCACGCTCAACCCATATGTCAGACTCGGGTGTCACGGGACGAACTGTGACACCTGAGTGTCAAGGTCAGGAGTGGCAAGGATGGCCAACCGCCTCGCCGACGCGACGTCGCCCTATCTGTTGCAGCACAAGGACAACCCGGTCGACTGGTGGCAGTGGTCGGCCGAGGCGTTCGCCGAGGCGGAGCGGCGGGACGTGCCGGTGCTGATTTCGGTGGGGTACGCGGCCTGCCACTGGTGTCACGTGATGGCGCACGAGTCGTTCGAGGATGACGACGTCGCCAAGCTGATCAACGATGGCTTTGTCGCGATCAAGGTGGACCGGGAGGAACGGCCGGACGTCGACGCCGTCTACATGACCGCCACGCAGGCGATGACCGGGCAGGGCGGCTGGCCGATGACCGTCTTTGCCACGCCTGGCGGCGAGCCGTTCTTCTGCGGGACGTACTTCCCTAAGGCCAACTTCGCCCGGCTGCTCACCTCGGTCGGCCAGGCCTGGCGGGAGCAGCGCGAGCAGGTCGTGCAGCAGGGCGCCGCGGTGGTCCAGGCGATCGGTGGGGCCCAGCTGGTCGGCGGGCCGACCGCGCCGATCTCGGCGGAGCTGCTTGCCGCCTCCGCGACCCTGCTGATCTCCGACCAGGACCAGACGTACGGCGGGTTCGGCGGCGCCCCGAAATTCCCGCCGCACATGAGCATGCAGTTCCTGCTGCGGCACCACCAGCGCACCGGTTCGGCGGAGGCGCTCGAGGTGGTCCGGCACGCGGCCGAGCGGATGGGCCGAGGCGGCATCTACGACCAGCTGGCCGGTGGCTTCGCGCG
>DASWMR010000147.1:0-3972 GCA_036399635.1 Actinoplanes sp.
CCAGTGGCTGCCCCGGCTGACCAGCGGTGAGGCGCTGGCCGCGTTCGGCCTGACCGAGCCCGGAACCGGGTCCGACGCGGCGGGCACGACGACCCGCGCGGTCCTCGACGACGCGACCGGCGAGTGGGTGATCAACGGCGCCAAGGCGTTCATCACCAACTCGGGCACCGACATCACCTGCCTGGTCACCGTGATGGCGGTGACCGGCGTCAACCCGGACGGGTCCAAGGAACTCTCCACGATCATCGTGCCGTCCGGCACGCCCGGCTTCACGGTCGCGCCCGGCTACTCCAAGGTCGGCTGGTGTGCATCCGACACCCACGAGCTTTCCTTCGACGACGTACGCGTCCCGGCCGCCAACCTGCTCGGCGAGCGTGGCCGGGGATTCGCGCAGTTCCTGCAGATCCTCGACGAGGGGCGGATTGCGATCGCGGCGCTCTCCGTGGGGCTGGCCCAGGGCTGCGTCGACGAGTCGGTGAAATACGCGAACGAGCGCGTCGCGTTCGGCAACCGGATCGGGCAGTACCAGGCCGTGCAATTCATGATCGCGGACATGGAACTGCGCGCGCACACCGCCCGGCTCGGCTACTACGACGCCGCCTCCCGGATGCTCGCCGGCGAGGACTTCAAGCGGTACGCCGCGATCGCCAAGCTGAACGCGAGCAACGCGGCCATGGAGAACAGCCGGTACGCCACCCAGGTCCACGGCGGGTACGGCTTCATGAACGAGTCGGCGGTCGGCCGGTTCTACCGGGACGCCAAGATTCTCGAGGTAGGCGAGGGCACCTCCGAGGTGCAGCGGATGCTGATCGCCCGGAGCCTCGGCCTTTAACGCCTTGCTCTGCTCACCAATACGCACCACCTGCTCGGCCGGTAACCAGCTCGGCTGGTAGCCATGTTTCCGGCGGGTGGGTTCGTCCGCTTTCCGACAAGCGCGGATCTCTGCTCGCGGCTCGCGGCATCCGGTGCTTAGCTTCGGATCATGGTGGATGACCAGGGTGTCTCCGGCTTCGACGCGGTCCTGCGCCGCTATCGGCGGCGGGCCAGGCTCACCCAGGACGAGCTTGCCGCCCGGGCGGCGATCGGCGTCCGGACGGTCCGCGACCTGGAGCGTGGCCGGGCCTCCCGCCCGCAGCGCACCACGGTCGAGTTGCTCGCCGCCGCGCTCGGCCTGGCCGGCGCCGACCGCGAGACGTTCCTCGCCGCGGCCCGGGGGCAGTCCACTGAGGAACCGCTACCGCCGACCGACTTCCTGCAGACGCCGCCGAGCACCGAGCTGATCGGCCGGGACGACGACGTCGCCGACCTGGCCGCCCGGCTGACCGGGTCCGACGGTTTGCGCGGCGTGACCCTGGTCGGCATCGCCGGAGTCGGCAAGACGAGCCTCGGTCTCGTGGTCGCCCACCGGATAGCCGCCGCGTACCCGGGCGGGGTCGCCGGTGTCGTGATCACCGAAGGAGCCTCGGCCGGCGAGATCCTCGCCACCGTCGCGGCCGCCTTCGGTGTGGCCCGGGCCGCCGACCTGCCCAACCGGTTCGACGGACGACCCGCGCTGCTCTTCGCCGACTCCGTCGAGCGCGCACCCGAGGCCACCGCCGAGATGCTCACCCGGCTGCTCGACCGGATCCCGTCGGTACGCTTCCTGGCCACCGGCCGGCACCCGGTCGGGCTGCCCGCCGAACGCGTCTGGCCGCTGGCGCCGCTGACGGTGCCGCCACCCGACGCCCCGAGCACCTTGCCGGACGTGGCCGCGTACCCGGCAGTGGGTCTTTTCCTTGATCGCCTCGCCCGGGTGCGGCACACGCCGCTCGAGCCCGACGAGATTGCGCCCCTCGCCGTTTTGGTCCGCCGCCTCGGCGGCCTGCCGCTCGCCCTCGAGCTTGCCGCCGCGCGCGGTCGCGTGCTGACCGTGCCGGAGATTCTGGCCCGCTACGGCGACCGGGTGCTCGACCTGGACCGGCCCGGATCGGTGCGCCCGGCGTCGGACGTCGTCGTCTCGCTGCGCGATGCGGTGGCCGCCAGCTATCGCCTGCTCAATCCCGCCGAGCAGCGGGCGCTGCGGCGGCTGGCGACGTTCCGGTACCGATGGTCCCTACGTCTCGCCGAGCAGCTGATCGACGGCGCGCAGACCGGCGGGCCGGACATCGTGCACCTGCTCGACCGCCTGCTCGAGCTCGGGCTGATCAGCGCGCGGGGCAATGGCGTCGTACGGTTCGGGCTGCTCGACATCGTTCGCGAGTACGCCGCCGAACAGGCCGCGGCGGCCGGTGAGCAGACCGCGGACCGCCGGCGGCACGCCGAGGTCCTCGCCGACCTGGTGCAGCGGACCGCGCCCGACCTGATCGGCACCGGGCTCGCCGAGGCCGCCGGCCGGCTCGACGACGTGGCCGGCGACCTGGGCGCCGCCCTGGCCTTCGCGGCGAACGAGGATCCGCACGTCGCGCTGCGCCTGGCGGCCGGGTTGCCGCGCTGGTGGCGGTTCCGCGGGCGGGACGTGGGCGGCCGGCACTGGCTTCGCCGGCTACTCGACGACCCGCGTACCGCCGACGCCGACCCGCGGACCAGGGCGTGGGCCCAGGTCGGCGTGGCGCAGCTCGCGGTCGAGCACGGTGCCGGTGCCGAGGAGATCGACTCGGCGAACCAGGCGCTGGCAGCGTTCGAGCGGCTCGACTCGGTCGGCGGCCAGCTCACCGCGCACACCCAGTTGGCGGCGCTGTGGATGACTACCGGCAACTTCGGCGCGGCCCGGCGACACGGCGAGGCGGCACTCGACATGGCCCGGCGCAGCGGCCGGACCAGGGACATGGCGGTCGCCGAGAACAACCTGACCTGGCACGAGATCCGGGAAGGCGATCTGCCGGCCGCGCGGCGCCGGCTGTTGGCGGTCGACCGGCTGGCCGGGGAGTGCGGCGAGGAGCGGTTGCGCGCGGTGGCTCTGGCGAATCTCGCCGAGGTCGCCCGGCTGGACGGCCGCCCGCGGGAGGCCGAGAAGCTGGGCCGCATCGCGATGACCGAGCTGGAACGGGTCGGTGACCCGAACCACCGGCGGCGGCTGCTCGGCACGATCGGGTTGGCGCTGGCCGAGTCGGGTCAGATCACCGCTGCGCTGGTGGTGCTGGCGAAGCTGCGTACGCCGGAGGACGCGCCGCCGGACGGACCGGCGGCGGTGGTCGAAGCGTCGATCGCCCTGAGCCGGGGCGAGCACAAGCGGGCCGCGGAGTGCTACACGCGAGCGGCGGAGGCGTACGGCGGCACGCATGATCCGCGGGACGTGGCGGAATCGCTTGTCGGGCTGATCGTGAGCACGCCGAACTTCGATGATCGTCGAGCGGCGGTGCAGCGGATGGCGGAGCTCTGCCGAGCGAACGAGATCGTCCTGCTGCGGCGCGAGCGCGACCTGCTCGGCCCGGCGATCATGACCCAGGTAGTGCAGCCCTGATCGTCTCGCCACCTGACGGCTGGTGCCGGTGGTGCGAGGAGCTGGCGGTGGCGCGGCCGGTCGGCATGGCGTGCCCCCCACGCGCCGACCACCGCAACGCACCACCAGCCACGCGGCGAGAACGATGACTCCCCCGTAAAGCCACGCCCCGTTCGCACCACATCCCCGCGCGGATCACACTAGCCGCGGAACGCGTACTTGCTGGGGCATATGTCCCTTTAGGTGGGACGTGTCGCCGGATTCTGCCGGTGGTTCTGCCGGTCCACCGATCTGGCACGCGATGATCACGACGGGTCAGGCGACGTCCACGGTCGACTCCGAGCTGCCGGCCGTGGCGCACGGGTTCACCGCGTCCCGGATGATCCGCAGCGACTCCTGCAGGCCGGCCAGCTGCCCCGGAGTAAGCGGATCGATGAGCCACTCCTGGATCAGTGCCAGATGGCCGGGCAGCGCCTCCTCGAGTCGCTGCCGGCCGGCTTCGGTGACCACCGCGAAGGAGCTGCGGCGGTCGCTCGGGCAGGCCTCGCGGCGGA
>DASWMR010000148.1:0-6956 GCA_036399635.1 Actinoplanes sp.
GCGGCATCTCGTGGAACTCGCTGGACTATGCCTACCGGGCCGTCTCCTCGCGCGAACAGCGGTACGTCGAACTCCTCCGTGAGCTGGGCTCGCTCGCCGACGTCGGCGAGCACGACCCGTACAACTACTACATGTCCGCCCGGCGGGCGATCTACCTGGACAACTTCCGGAGCCGGCGGGTGTGGGACGTCCTCGCCGAGGCACAGGAGACCGGGTTGCCGCTCGTGCAGACCGGCCGGTCCGCAGGGCCGGTCACGGTGGCGGCCGACCCGGTGCGGTTCTCGGTGCGGTTCGACCGCGCCGGCACCGACCTGCGACTGCGGCCGGTGCTGACGGCCGGCACCGACGCCATCGACCCGGAGCGGTTCCTCATGATCGGCCGGCCGGCGCACGGCGTCGCCTGGTGGGGGACGGGCGGGTTGCGGATGGCGCCGATGGCACGGCCGGTGAGCGCCGACGCCGTACGCGCCCTGGCCGCCCCGCCGATCGTCATTCCGGCCGCCGACGAGCCGCGGTTCCTGCGCCAGTTCTACCCGGGGTTGGTCCGTCACGCCGACGTCGTCGCGCTCGACGAGTCGGTCGCGCTGCCCGGCATCGAGCCGCCCGTGCTGACCGTGACCGCGCGGCGCCTGCCGGGGCACCGGATGGCGCTGACCTGGGCCTGGGTGTCCACCGTGGGCGGCGAGACCCACGAGGAACCGCTGCACACCGGCGCGGAGCCACGCGACGACCAGGCCAAGACGCTACGCCGGGTCACCGAGGTGGTGGGCGCGCACGCGGACGGGTTGACCGAGCCGTTCCCCGGTGGGCCGCGGTTGCTCAGCCACACCGTGGTGGCTGGCGACGTCATGCTGCGACTGGTGCGCGACGTCTTCGGCCGGCTTGCCGAGATCGACGGTGTCGAGGTGGTGGACGGGCCGGACGACGACGCCCCGGAGTACGTCGAGGAGGCGACCACTCCGGTCATCTCGTTCGCCGGGGCGACCGGCGAGGCGTCCGACTGGTTCGACCTCGCCGTGCAGGTGACCGTCGGCGGTGAAGAGGTGGCCTTCGACGGCCTCTTCATGGCGCTGGCCGCCGAGCAGGAATTCATGATCCTGCCGAGCGGCCGGTACTTCCGGCTCGACCAGGCCGAGTTCCGGCAACTGCGGCACCTGATCACCGAGTCCCGCGAGTTGCAGGACGCCCCGCCCGGCACCCTGCGGGTCGGCCGCTTCCAGGCCGGACTCTGGCAGGAGCTGGCCGAACTGGGCGAGGTCACCGGGCAGGCCACGGCCTGGCAGGAGTCGGTTCGGGCGCTGAGCGAGGCGCACACCGGCTCCGCCGAGCCGCTGCCCGCCGGGTTGGTCGCCACCCTGCGGCACTACCAGGAGGAGGGCTTCCAGTGGCTGGCGGCTCTCTACCGGTACGACCTCGGCGGGGTGCTGGCCGACGACATGGGGCTGGGCAAGACGCTGCAGACCCTGGCGCTGATCTGTCACGCGGTCGAGCAGGGCCGGGCCGAGGCGCCGTTCCTCGTGGTGGCGCCGGCCAGCGTGGTGGGCAACTGGGCGTACGAGGCCTCGCGGTTTGCCCCGAAGTTGACTGTCGGCACCATCGGGCAGACCGGTGCGCGCCGTCCGGAGGCCCTGGCCCAGGCGGTCGCCGGGAGGGACATCGTGGTCACCTCCTACACCCTGTTCCGGTTGGAGTACGACGACTACGCCGCTCTGCCGTGGGCCGGCTTGATTCTGGACGAGGCGCAGTTCGTCAAGAACGCCCAGTCGCAGAACTACCGGTGCGCGAAGCAACTGCCGGTGGCGTTCAAGCTGGCGATCACCGGCACGCCGATGGAGAACAACCTGGCCGAACTGTGGGCGCTGCTCTCGATCGCGGCGCCCGGGCTGCTGTCCCGGCTCGACCGTTTCACCGACTACTACCGCAAGCCGATCGAGAAGGAACGCGATCAGGACAAGCTCGCCCAGTTGCGGCGCCGGATCCGCCCGCTGATGCTTCGCCGGCGCAAGGCGGAGGTGGTCACCGAACTCCCGGCCAAGCAGGAACAGATCGTCGAACTCGAGCTCAACCCGCGGCACCGCAAGATGTACCAGACCTACCTGCAGCGGGAACGGCAGAAGGTCCTCGGACTCCTCGGCGACCTGCAGAAGAACCGCTTCGAGATCTTCCGGTCGCTGACCCTGCTCCGGCAGGCCAGCCTCGACCTGAGCCTGGTCGACGCGAAGCACCACGCCATCGGATCGACCAAGCTGGACGCGCTCGGCGAACGGGTGGCCGACCTCGCCGCCGAGGGGCACCGGGTCCTGGTCTTCAGCCAGTTCACCCGCTTCCTGACCGCCGCCCGGCAACGCCTCGAAGCGGCCGGCATCGCGTGCTGCTACCTCGACGGCAAGACGCAGCGCCGCGCCGAGGTGATCGCCGAGTTCAAGAACGGCACCGCACCGGTCTTCCTGGTGAGCCTCAAGTCGGGCGGCTTCGGCCTGAACCTGACCGAGGCCGACTACTGCATTCTGCTCGACCCGTGGTGGAACCCGGCGACCGAGGCGCAGGCGGTAGACCGGGTGCACCGCATCGGCCAGGCCCGCAAGGTGATGGTCTACCGCCTGGTCGCGAAGGACACCATCGAGCAGAAGGTGATGGCGCTGCAGGCCCGCAAGGCCGAGCTGTTCACGAGCGTCCTCGACGGCGGCGAGTTCGCCTCGGCCGAGCTGACCGCCGCGGACATCCGCAGCCTGCTCGACTAGCCGGCGTAGGCCGCGGTCGACGTGCGATCGGTGAGCGTCGGCGGCAGCAGGGTGCGAGCCGGCACGTCGTGGCCGGCGCCGCGGGCCAGCAGCAGCTCCACCGCGAGCCGGGCCACCTCCTCGGCCGGGATCCGCACGTTGCTCAGCGGCGGGGTGGCGCCGAGAGCCACCTCGTCGGGGCAGATCGCCAGCACCGAGATGTCCTGCGGCACCCGGCGGCCCAGCGCCCGCAGCGCGGTGAGCACGTGGTCGACGACGCCCTCGTTGTGCACGATCAGGGCGGTGGCGTCGCCGATGCCCTCGACCGCGGCCAGCGCGGCTGGATAGACCGGTTCGACCGGGACGGCGTACGCCCGCACCCCGTTTCGCTGCGCGGCTACCTGGACCGCGTCCCGGGTGCGCTGGGCGAAGCCGGTGCCCCGGTCGTAGACCACCTGCGGCGCGCCGAGCAGCACGATCCGCCGGTGGCCGAGGGCCGCCAGGTGTTCCACGCACAGTGCGCCGGCCCGTTCGAAATCCAGATCGACGCAGATGAGGCCGGCCGGCTCGGCGGGCAGGCCGATCAGCACGCTGGGCCGGTCCAGCTCGCTCAGCGTCGGCACCCGCTCGTCGCTGGTCTCGATGTCCATCAGGATCAGGCCGTCGACCAGGGCGCTGCCGGCGATCCGGCGCAGGCCGGCGGCCCCCTCGTCCGCGGTCACCAGCAGCACGTCGTTGTCGGCCGCCCGGGCCGCAGCCAGCACGGCCGCGGCGAACTGCATCACCACCGGCAGGTGCATTCCGCGGCGCAGCGGCAGGGCCAGGGCGATCACGTTGGACCGGTTGCTGGCGAGCGCCCGGGCGCCGGCGTGCGGGTGGAAGCCGAGGGCCCGCACGCTGGCCTGCACCCGGGCCCGGGTGCCGGCCGAGATCGACCGCTTGCCGCTGAGGACGTAGGACACCGTGCTCGCCGAGACACCGGCGTGCCGGGCGACGTCGGTGATGGTGACCACCCTGGTCCGCGGCGCGACGTCCTCGGTCACGACCGGAAGGTGATCGTGCCGACCCGGCTTCCGGCGTCCATGGCGAGGTAGAGGTCGTGTACGCCGTCCGCGACCGTGGTGGTGACGGTCGAGCCGGGCGACACCGCGGCGAGTTCCACCCCGGCGTACGGGTCGTCGAGCCGCAGGCTCACCGCCGGGCCGTCTCCGTCGACCGCGACCTCGCGCACGCCGGTCAGGTCGACCCCGGCAAGGCAGAACCAGGCGCCGTCCTCGGTGGCCCGCACCGCCTCGCCACTGACCGGGTCGCCGTCGGCGACCAGGCTGACGCCGCTGTACTCGTCGTGGTCGCGGGCCCGGATCGGGCGGTCCAGCGCGCGCCGCGGCCCGATCCGGGTGCCGCGCACCGGTAGCGTGCCGGTCAGCCGGATGTCGCTGGCCGAACGCCCTACCAGGATCTTGTGGCGAGCCGTCTCGACCACGAACCGGTCCGAGGTGATGTCCCAGAACCGCAGGTCGTCGACTGCCAGGGCGAAGGTGATCAGCCGCGACTCGCCCGGCTCCAGCACGATCTTGTCGAACGCGCGCAGTTGCCGCAGCGGCTGCTTGACCCGGGACACCTGCTGGTGGGTGTAGAGCTGGACGACCTCGCTGCCGGCCCGCCGGCCGGTGTTGGTTACCCAGACGGTGACGGTCACCGTGTCGCCGGGCGCCGCCGACGCGTGTGAGATGTCCAGGTTGGAGTACTCGAACGTGGTGTACGACAGCCCGTGGCCGAACGGGTAGAGCGGCGTACCGCGGTAGTACTGGTAGGTCGCGTCGTTGGTGATGATGTCGTAGTCGAGCAGGTCGGGCAGCTCGCAGGCGCTGCGGTACCAGGTCTGGGTGAGCCGGCCGCCCGGGTCGGCCCGGCCGGTGAGCACGTCGGCGAGCGCGTGCCCGAGCTCCTGACCGGCGTGCGACATCCACAGCACCGCGGGCAGGTGCACGTCGGCCCAGCCGACCGCGTACGGATAGCTGGCGACCAGCACCAGCGCGACGTTGTGGTTGGCCGCGTAGACCTCGCGGATCAGGCGGTCGTGGGCCGGCGACAGTTTGAGGTCGGTGCGGTCCTCGGTTTCCCGTCCGTTGACCATGGGGTGGTTGCCGACCAGCACGACCACCGCGTCCGCCGTGGCGGCCAGGTCGGCGGCGTCGGCGGCGCCGTCCACCAGGGTCTCGAGGGTGAACCGGGCGGCCCGCGGGCCGAGGTCGAGCTGCGCGGTGACGGCACCCAGGTCGGGGTTGCCCGGCGAGCTGTGCGTGCGCAGCGCGACAGTGCCGTCCGGGCGGCGATCCAGCCGGAACATCTCGCGGACCACCCACTCCGACGGGCCGGCCGAGTCGGCGGTGAGCTTGCGGTCGCCCGCGTCGCCGGTCACCCGCAGGAACCGCCCGCTCAGTGTGGACCGCAGCGTGACCACGCCGTTGCCCCAGTCGAAGACGTCGAACGCGGCCCGCTCCTCGGTGAGGCGCAGCCCGTCGGCGTCGGCCGCCAGGTAGAGGTCGCCGAGTCGCAGCGCTATCCGGTCCACGCCCTCGGCGTACAGAACCCGGTCGCTGCCGAAGACCTCGGTGAGCCCGTCGCGCGCGGTACAGGCGTACGGCAGGGAGCCGCTGTACCAGTCGGTGTAGTTCTTGTCGGCGTGCGTGCCGATGACCGCGACCGTGCGGTGCCGTGCCGGGTCGAGGGGCAGCAGGCAGCACTCCGACTTGAGCAGCGTGATCGATTCGCGGGCGGCCTCGCGGGCGAGCTCCTGGTGGGCCGCACAGTTGATCACGTCGGAGGTGACGTCCGCGTACGGGTTGGCCTCGGCCGGATCGAACTCGCCGAGGCGTACCCGCATGGTCAGCGCCCGCCGGATCGCCCGGTCGACGTCCGCCTCGGTGATGAGTTCTCGGCGCATCGCCTCGGTGATCCGCTCGATCGTCACGTAGGTGCGGTCGTCGGCGTCGGTGAAGCTGTCGATGCCGGCCTTCAGCGCGGCGGCGTGGCTCTCCGCGTGGTCGCCGTAGACGGCCTGCTGCTGCGGGTCGGCCAGGTTGCTCGGCGCGTGCGCGTCGGAGACCACGTAAATCTCGTCGCTGGTCCACGTCCGCAGTTCGCTCTCCAGATACGGCGTCACGTGCGTGGGCCGGCCGTTGACCAGGTTGTAGGAGGCCATCACGGCGACCGCGGAGCCCCGCTCGATCGCCGGCCGGTACGCGGGCAGCTCGTACTCGTGCAGCACCCGCTGGCTCAGGTTGCTCGACGTGGTGCACCGGTCGGTCTCGTTGTTGTAGCCGAGGAAGTGCTTGAGCGTCGGCGCCGTGCGCAGCACCCGGGGGTGGTCGCCGGCCAGCCCGCGGGAGTAGGCGTCGCCGAACAGTCCGGTCAGGAACGGGTCCTCCGCGTACCCCTCCTCGTTGCGCCCCCACCGGGGATCGCGCAGCGGGTTGACGACCGGGGCCCAGACGTTGAGCTTGCTGCGCGACGGGTCCTTGTGGTGCACGCCGCGCACCTCGTTGCCGGCGGCCGCGCCGACCCGACGGACCAGATCGAGGTCCCAGCTCGTCGCCAGCCCGATGGCCTGCGGGAAGACGGTGGCCTCGCCGGCCCAGGCGAGGCCGTGCAGCGCCTCGGTGCCGGTGACGAAGCCGGCAATGCCGAGCCGGTCGATGGCCGGCTGGTGCTGGTGCAGCATCGCGATCTTCTCGGGCAGCGTGAGCCGGCCCAGCAGGTCTTCGACACGCTCAGCGGGCGGCGCGTCGATCTGACGGAAACGAGGGGGAGTGGTCTCGGTCATGGGTCACATCCGTCAAGAGCGGTTGTCGAAGCGCTTCAACGAGTGACCGGGGGTGCCGGGAGGGTAATCGGTGGAATCGCCCGGCGAGGTCGAAGCGCTTCGACACGGGCCTAGATCGTGTCGAGTGTGTTTCGGCTGATCGACCAGATGTCTACACCCAGTCAACTTAACCGGTCAAGTGACGAGAGTGAATACCTGAATATTTAGATACTTCGCGGCGGTGGCAGGATGCCGGAGTCGATCGCGTCGAGCACCCGGGTGGCGCCCCCGGCCGCCGCCGCGCTGGCGTCCAGCGCCGACGCGATGATCCGGGTGCCGCCGCAGTTCGCGGCGACCGACCGGGCGGCGAGCTCGCGCTCCGCCGCCGGAATGAGCCACGGTGCCAGGTCGGTGAAGTAGCCGCCGAGTGC
>DASWMR010000149.1:0-2134 GCA_036399635.1 Actinoplanes sp.
CATCGGCGGCTCAGCGGGGACATGGTGCGCTCCGGACCGGGAATACGGATCGCATGGAGAACGGTCGTGCTATCGCCATCGCCCTCGTCGACGACCACCCGCTGTTCGTCCGCGGGCTCGAGTTGCTGCTTCCCGAGGTGAGCGGCGGGCGGGCCACGGTGGTCGCCTCGACCGGCGACGCCGCGGGCGCCGCGAGCCTGGTCCGCCGTACGGTTCCGGATCTGGTGCTGGTGGATCTGCACATGCCCGAGCCCGGTGGGGTGCGGGCGGTCGCCGCCATCCGGCGCACCACACCGCGGGTGCGGATAGTGGCGATGTCCGGCGACGACGACCCGCAGCCGGCCCTGGAGGCATTGCGAGCAGGTGCCGAGGGGTTCCTACCGAAGAGCAGCGAGGCCGCCGACATGCTGCAACCCCTGCTCGCGGTGCTGGGCGGTTGGGCGGTCCTGCCGTCCAGTCTGCTCGCCACGCTGCTGGCGCCGACCCGTGGTGCCCGCCCGGCGCCCGCCGACCTCGACGAAGCGGAGCGGCACCTGCTGCAGCTCATTGCGGCCGGTGCCACGACTACCGAGATCGCGTTGGAGCTGCACGTCTCCGAGCGCACCGTCAAGCGGCTGACCGCGACGTTGCTGCGCAAGTTGCGCGTCTCCAGCCGTACCGAAGCGGCGGCGCTGGCCGGCAGTGCGGGGATCCTTTGACATCGGTGGGGTGTCGTCATGGCGTTCCTTCTGATACGTGCCGGGGGACCGCCGACTTCCCGCCCGCCGGGCAGTGAAACCGTTATCCGGCAAACGTGTGCAACACCAGGACGACATTGAGCGCGATGATCAGCGCAGCGACAGTGCCGGCGATCGCCGTCACCACCGGGTGGTTGGCGTGCTCGCCCATCACGTCGCGGCGACGGGTCAGCCAGATCAGCGGGATGAGCGCGAACGGCACCCCGAAGGAGAGCATCACCTGCGACCACACCAGGGCCTGGGTGGGGTCGACGCCGAGCAGCAGGACGACCATGGCCGGCGCCATCGTCAGGATCCGGCGAACCGACAGCGGGATGCTGCGCCGGATGAAGCCCTGCATCACGACCTGCCCCGCGTAGGTCCCCACGCTCGAGGACGCCAGGCCCGAGGCGAGCAGGGCGACCGCGAACGCCAGGGCGGCGTACCGGTCGATCGCCACGCTGAGCCCGGCGTGGATCCCTTCCAGGCTGTCCGTGCCGGTGATACCGGTGCCGAAGAAGAGCTGGGCGGCGATCACCAGCATGGCCAGGTTGACCAGCCCGGCGGCGCCGAGCGCGACGAGCGTGTCGACGCGCTGGCACCGCAACGCCAGTCGGCGCTCCTCGGCGTCACCGGCCATCGCCGTGCGGGACTTGGTCAGCGCCGAATGCAGGTAGATCACGTGGGGCATCACTGTTGCACCCAGGATCCCGGTCGCCAGCACGAGACTGCTCGTCCCGGACAACGACGGCACCATCCCGGTAGCGAGTGAACCGGGGTCGACGCCGGAGCGCACCGCGTTGTAAAGGAATCCGAGCAGGATGACACCGAGCAGCCCGGCGATCACCGTCTCGAACCGGCGCACCCCACGCCGTTGCAGGGTCAGCAGCGCGAAAGCCACCACGCAGGTGATGAGTCCGCCGATCGGCAGCGGTATCCGGAACAGCAGATTCAGGGCCAGTGCGCCGCCGATGATCTCGGCGAGGTCGGTGGCCATGGCCACGAACTCGGCCTGCACCCACAGCCCCCGTACGAGCGGGCGCGGGAACCGTTCGCGGCAGAGCTCCGGCAGGTCACGGCCGGTGACGAAGCCGAGTTTGGCGGACAGCGACTGGATCAGCATCGCCATCAGGTTCGCGGCGACGATCACCCACACCAGCTGGTAGCCGAGGGTGGCGCCGCCGGTGAAGTTGGTGGCGAAGTTGCCCGGGTCGGCGTACGCGATGGCGGCCACGAACGCCGGCCCGAACCACGGCGCTATCCGGCCGATCCGGCGGCGCATGGTCGCGGTCACCGTGACGGGTGCGGACGTGTCGACGGCCATGACGAATCTCCCGGATGCTCGGTGACACCCGCAGGGATGCCCACGGCAGTGACCCGGCTGGGCCACCGGTGACCCGCCCGGGCCAGCTCACCCG
>DASWMR010000150.1:0-5586 GCA_036399635.1 Actinoplanes sp.
ACGGCCATAACCTGACCCCGATCAGCTGGAACGGCGGCAGCCTCACCACAGTCGCGCACGGCACCGGGCGGGCCCTGGCCTTTCCGCCGCCGTGCAAGACCGAACCGTGCCCGCGCATCGCCCTGCGCACGACGACCGGCGGCGACCTCAACCCGGGCACCAAGCCGCTGCGCTACGGCGCCTCCGTGCGGCTCGCCGCCGACGAGACCAGCGCGGGCGAGAACGTGCTGCAGAAGGGCTTCTCGACCCAGGGCAGCCAGTTCAAGCTGCAGATCGACGGGCTCGCCGGCCACCCGAGCTGCGTGCTGGTCGGCGATCGCAGCCCGCAAATCCACCTGGCAGTCAGTTCGGTAGGGGTTGCCGACAACCGCTGGCACACGCTGGAGTGCCGCCGCGCCGGCGCCCGCCTGGCAATCCGGGTGGACGGGGTGCGGCGCGGCAGCACGGTCGTCCCGGCCGACCTGGCGGTGCGCAACCGCATCCCGTTCAGCGTCGGCGGCAAGGGCTCGTTCACCGACAACGACCAGTTCCAGGGCACCCTCGACGACGTCTGGGTGAAGATCGGCGACGGCCAACCTGGCCAGGTCAAGAAGCAGCCCCAGCCTAGGGCGACGGCAGGCCGTACGGCTTCGAGACCACCTCGACCGAACTGAACCAGGCCCGGACGTCGACCCGGACCTCGGGCGTGCCCGGCACCCGCGGCACCGGCGCAAGGTGCATCTGCTGGGACGAGAAGAAGTTTTCCCCGGTCAGATCGACCTCCACACCCTCCGGCACGATGACCTTGAGGTTGCTGAAGTAGCAGCCGCCGCTGATCTCGATCACCGACTGGTCGGTGAGCACCTCGCGCAGGTCGAGCTCGATCGCCCCGAACACCGTGCGGACGCCCAGCTTCGGCGAGCGCAGCCGCCACCGGCCGCGCCTCTTGTTCTCGCTGAAGACCGTGATCACCCGGTCGACGGTGGCCGACGAGCCGACGATCGGCGCGGGGGCCACGTCATTGGCCGCGCGCACCAGGTCATCGTGCGTCTCGGCGGCCCAGACCGCGCCGACCCGCACGCTGTACTCCGCCAGGGTGAGCCGGCCGTCCCCGCACGCGCGCTGAAGCAGCTCAGCCGTCCGCTCCCGATCGTCATCGGACGGCGGAACCCGCATCGGAGTGGTCACGCCAGGATCATAGGACCGCCGATCAACTCCCGCCGCCGGCCGCTCGCGCTTCGATGGCCGCGGACCCGTTGCGCTGTGTGCTCGGCGCCACCGGTCCATCTTTGCCCGTGGCGGGCCGCCGAGGACAACGCACGCAGCGTGACGGGAGCTGCCGCACACAGAAAGTAGCGTCGGCCAGCTCACCCAGCCCTCCGGCGAGCCCTTTGTGCCGGCTGGCAGAACGTCATGCTTCCGCCAACAGGATCACGTGCAGGTTGCGCGGGCCGTGCACCCCCTCGACGCGGTTGAGCTCGATGTCGCTGGTCGCCGACGGGCCGCTGATCCAGGTCAGCGGTCGGGTCGGGTCGAGGCGGGCCACCGCTTCCGGCACCGAGGCCACCACCTGGTCGGCGCGCAGCACGCAGATGTGCAGGTCGGGCAGTAGGGAGAGGATCCGGCGGCCCTGGTCGGGCGAGGCGTCCAGGACGATGGTTCCGGTCTCCGCGACCGCGACGGCGGCCGCGGTCACGACGCCGTCGGCGGCGGCGATGCGATCGGCCGGTAGAAAACCGTCGTCGGCGTGCGCTTCGATCTCCGGCGGCAGCCATTCGGCGGGCAACCCCGGCGGTACGACGAGTACGCCCGCACCGATGATGCTCCTGATCGTGGCCGGCACGTCGGCGCTGCGGTGGACCACCGCGCGGTAGTCGACCAGGCGGTCCACCAGTAACTCCAGGTCGGCGGGGGTAGAACCGCGCCGGTAGTCGCGCGGCACCTGGGGCACCGCGGCGCCGTCGCGCAGGGCCGACCGGATCCGGTCGAGGATGACGTCCTTCGCCGGGCGGGGAGCGCTCATCGGCCCCGCCACCAGTCGCGGAACGTCTCGTCCGGCGGTTGCGGCAGGTCACGGCTCGCCGACCAGCCGTTCAACGGTGGCGGCAGGCCCCTTCCGCGCCGGCCGGCGATCCGGGCCAGCTTCGCGGCGCGCTGCGCACGCGCGTACAGCTTGGGGTGGTTCATGGTGTAGGCCGCCGCCTTCATCGCGGTGGCCTCGGACCGCGGGTGTCGCACCTGGTTGCGCAGGTGCACCAGGATCGACGGGATGTCGATCTTCACAGGGCAGGCGTCGAAGCAGGCGCCGCAGAGCGACGACGCGTACGGCAGGGAGGCGTTGTCCTCGATGCCGGTCAGTTGCGGCGACAGGATCGCGCCGATCGGTCCGGGATAGACGGAGCCGTACGCGTGCCCGCCCGTCCGCTCGTAGACCGGGCACACGTTGAGGCACGCCGAGCAGCGGATGCAGTGCAGCGCCTGCCGGCCCACCTCGTCGGCGAGCACCGCGGTCCGGCCATTGTCGATCAAAACCAGATGTACGTGCTGCGGGCCGTCGCCGGGGGTCACGCCGGTCCACATCGACGTGTACGGGTTCATCCGCTCGCCGGTCGACGCCCGGGGCAGCAGTTGTAGGAACACCTCGAGGTCCTGCCAGGTGGGCACCAGCTTCTCGATGCCCATCACGGTGATCAGCGTCTCTGGCAGGGTGAGGCACATCCGGCCGTTGCCCTCGGACTCGACCACCGCCAGCGTGCCGGTCTCGGCGATCCCGAAGTTCGCCCCGGAGACGGCGACCTTGGTGGTCAGGAACGTCTCCCGCAGGTAGCGCCGGGCCGCCGCGGCCAGCACCGGCGGGTCGTCGGTGAGCGCCGGGTCGACGCCCGGCATCTCGCGCAGGAAGATCTCCCGGATTTCCGCGCGGTTGCGGTGGATCGCGGGCACCAGAATGTGGCTGGGCTTGTCGTGTCCGAGTTGGACGATGAGCTCGGCCAGGTCGGTCTCCACCGGGGCGATCCCGGCTTCTTCGAGAGCCTCGTTGAGCCCGATCTCCTGGGTGGCCATCGACTTCACCTTGATGACCCGCCGTTCGCCGGTTGCCCGCACGAGGTCGGTGACGATCTGGTTGGCCTCGTTGGCGTCGGCGGCCCAGTGCACCACGCCGCCCGCGGCGGTCACCTTCGACTCGAGTTGCTCCAGGAGATCCGGCAGATGCGCCATCGTGTACGCCTTCAGCGCCGAACCCGCCGACCGCAGCTCCTGCCAGTCGGGCAACTCGGCGATGACCCGGCCGGACTTGCCGCGGATCGTGGTCGTGGCGTGCCGCAGGTTGCGCCGCAGCTGGTCGTTGGCCAGCGCGGTGTGGGCCGCCGCCGGGAACGACTCATCGCCCCGCAGGTGCCCGACCCCGCGCGGGGCGTAGACCGCCCCGTCCGACCGCGCCACCACCGCCCTTGAACGGACTAAAGGCATTCCAAGAAACGTCGTCATTGCGAGGCCTCCGTCGAGGCGAGGATTTCCGCGAGATGGACCGTGCGCACGCCGGTCTGCTGCCGGGAGAGGCCGCCGCCGATGTGCATCAGGCAGGACGAGTCGCCGGCCGTGCAGACCTCGGCGCCGGTCTCGAGTACGTGCGCTATCTTGTCGGCGAGCATCGCGCTGGAGGTGTCCGCGTTCTTCACCGCGAACGTGCCGCCGAACCCGCAGCACTGCTCGGCCGCGGGCAGCTCGACCAGGTCGAGACCGCGCACTTGGCGGAGCAGCCGCACCGGCTTGTCGCCGACCCGCAGCACGCGCAGCGAGTGACAGGTCGGGTGGTAGGTGACCCGGTGCGGATAGGACGCGCCGACGTCCTCGACGCCGAGCACGTCGACGAGCAACTCGGACAGTTCGTACGTGCGCGACGCCACCGCGGCGGCGCGCGTCGCGAGAGCCGGGTCGCCGGCCGCCACCATCGCGTGCTGGTGCCGGACCGAGCCGACGCAGCTGCCCGAGGGTGCGACCACCACGTCGTACGGCTCGAAGACCTGCACATGCCGCCGGACCAGCGGCAGGGCGTCCTTCTGATAGCCGGTGTTGATGTGCATCTGCCCGCAGCAGGTCTGGTCGTCCGGGAAGACCACCTCGTGACCGAGCCGTTCGAGCAGGTGCACGGTCGCCTTTGCCGCGGCCGGGAACATCGTGTCGGCCAGGCAGGTCACGAACAACGCGATCCGCACTACATTTCACCTAGCCTTCAGTCCGTTATTGGGCGGCGGGTGGGGCGGTGGGAAGGCCTTTGGTCAGTCGTGCCTCGACGGCCCGCCAGGCGGCCTCGTCACCGCGCGGCTCGTACCGCACGATCTGCTGAGTGTGCCGCAGAACGGCGCGAAGCGCTGCCAGGTCGCCGTCGATGACCCCGGCCGCGCGCGCCTGCACCAGCACGTTGCCGAGCGCGGTGGCCTCGACCGGGCCGGCCAGCACCGGCAGGCCGCAGGCGTCCGCGGTCAGTTGGCAGAGCAGCTCGTTGCGGGCGCCGCCGCCGACGATGTGCACCGCGTCGACCGACCGGCCGGCGAGCTCCTGGGCCTGGTGTACCGCACGTCGGTGGGCGAGCGCCAAGCTGTCCAGAATGCACCTGGTCAGCAGCGCCGGTCCGGCGTCGGCGTCCAGGCCGGCTGCCTTGGTGAGGCGCTCGGCCATCTCGCCCGGCGGCAGGAAGACCGGGTCGTCGAGGTCCACCACCGCGTCGAACGGCTTCTCCCGGGCCGCCGCGGCCAGCAGTCCGGCGATGTCCGGCGAGCCCCACTCGCGCATGCACTCCTGCAGCGGCCAGAGGCCCATCACGTTGCGCAGGTAGCGGATCGTGCCGTCGACGCCACCCTCGTTGGTGAAGTTCGCCGCCCGCGACGCCTCGCTCAGCACCGGCTCGGTCACCTCCAACCCGACCAATGACCAGGTGCCGCAGGAGATGTACGCGAACCGGTCGTCCGCGGCCGGCACCCCCACCACGGCCGAGGCAGTGTCGTGCGACCCGACCGCCACTACGGGCGTACCCGCATGGTTTCCGATGATCGAACCCGGTTGCCGGATCGGTGGGAAGAGCGAAGGCCGCAGGCCGAGCTCGGAAATCAAGGACGAAGACCAGTCTCGGGTACGCACGTCGACCAGCTCGGTGGTGGACGCGTTGGTGTACTCCGCGCCGATCTCCCCGGTCAGCCAGTACGCGAGCAGGTCGGGAATCAGCAGCAGGTGCTGCGCCGCCTCATATTGCGGGGTGCCGAGCGCCGCCACCAGCTGGTAGATCGTGTTGAACGGCAGCTTCTGCAGCCCGGTGACGTCGTAGAGCCGGTCGTCGCCGATCCCGAGCCGCTCCGGCACCCCGTCGGTGCGGCCGTCCCGGTAGTGCACCGGGTTGCCGAGCAGCGCACCGGTCGCGTCCAGCAGTCCATAGTCGACCGCCCACGAGTCGATGCCGATGCTGTCCACCGACCCGGCGTGCCGCAGGCCGGCCAGCACCTCGCGGTAGAGGCCGAGGATGTCCCAGTGCAGGGTGCCGCCGACGCGCACCGGCTCGTTCGGGAACCGGTGCGCCTCGGTGAGCTCCACAGTGGACCGGCCCACCCGGCC
>DASWMR010000151.1:0-10181 GCA_036399635.1 Actinoplanes sp.
GCCGGCGCCCAGCGCGAAGGTGAGCGTCAGCAGCAGGCTCGGCGGCATGCTGGCGGCGAGCGTCAGCACGGTCAGCAGCGCACCCACCCCGATGAGGAAGACCTGAACACCGATCAGCAGCCGCCGCCGGTCGAAGGTGTCGGCCAGTGCGCCGGACGGCAGCGCGAGCAGCACGATCGGCAGCGTGCTGGCGGTCTGCACCACCGCGACCAGCGTGTCGGTCCCGGACTGCTCGACCAGCAGCCATTGAGCGCCGACGGTCTGCATCCAGGTGCCGATGTTGCTAGCCAACAGGGCCAACCACAGGCTTCGGAAAGCGGCGATACGCAGCGGTTCCCACGCCGTCGATGCGACGGCTTGACCGGTGCCGGATGCGGCGTTCACCGCCCCCGCTTACCCGGGCGCGCGGCGGTCTACCCCAACCACTTCGCGGGGTGAGAACTGTTTAATCGGCGCGCACACCGGTATTCACCGAAGCATGACACCTCTTGCCCGAGCGGCGCTGGCGACAGCCGCGACCGCCGCACTCGGTGGCACCACCTATCGCATCGTCACCAGGCGCCGATCCGGTGCACCGTCGTTCTCCGGCCGGCGCCATGTGATCACGGTGAACCGGCCGCTCGCCGACATCGCCGAGCTGCTCCCGGAACCGCTGACGGCCTACCAGGGAGCGGTCGACGTGCAGCTGCGAGCGGCTCCGGCAAACCGGGGCACCGAGATTTCGGTACGCGCTCTGGACGCAACCGTGTCCGACGGGGACATCCGGCGTCTGCTGCGAGAGAGCCGATCCCTGCTCGAAACCGGTGACGTCCTGCAGCCCGGCGGACCGACGACCACACCCACCGTACTGAACCGGCCGTTGCGCACGGCCACCGCGCACGGCCGCGAAGGGGGACTGCTGTGAAGGCGTTGCAGTGGCAAGGTGTCAACAAGCTCGCCGTCGACGAGGTGCCGGATCCGGAGATCCGCAACGCCGGCGACATCATCGTCAAGGTCACCCGCACCGTCACCTGCGGCTCCGACCTGCACCTGATCGGCGGCTACATCCCGTTCATGGAGAAGGGTGACGTCCTCGGCCACGAGTTCGTCGGCGAGGTGGTGGAGACCGGCGCCGACGTCCGCAACCACCGGGTGGGCGACCGGGTGGTGGTGGCGTCCTTCATCGCGTGCGGCAAGTGCTACTTCTGCGAGCAGAAACTCTTCTCGCTGTGCGACAACGGCAACACCAACCCCGCCATCACCGAGACGATGTGGGGCCAGGCACCGGGCGGGTGTTTCGGCTACTCCCACGCGCTGGGCGGCAATCCGGGCAGCCACGCGCAGTTCATCCGGGTGCCGTTCGCCGATGTCGGCGCGTTCACCGTGCCCGACGCGGTCACCGACGAACGGGCGCTGTTCGCCTCCGACTCGGCGGCCACCGGCTGGATGGGTGCCGACCTGGGCGGGGTGAAGCCCGGTGACGTGGTGGCCGTCTGGGGTGCCGGAGCGGTGGGCCAGATGGCGGCGCGCGCGGCTGTCCTGCTCGGCGCCGACCGGGTCACGGTGATCGACCGGTACGACAACCGCCTGCACCAGGTCGAGAAGTACGCCGGCGCGGAGACGCTGAACTATGAGCACGTCGATGTCGAGACCGAGCTCCGGGAACGCAGCGGTGGCCGGGGCCCGGACGTCTGCATCGAGGCGGTCGGCATGGAAGCGCACACCCCGGGCCCGCAGAACGTCTACGACCAGGTGAAGCAGCAGCTGCGGCTGCAGACCGACAGGCCGGCGGCCGTACGGGATGCGATCCACGCCTGCCGCAAGGGCGGCTCGGTCTTCGTCCTCGGCGTCTACGCGGGTTTCGTGGACAAGTTCCCGCTGGGCGCCCTGATGAACAAGGGACTCACCGTGCGCGGGGCGCAGATGCACGGCCAGCGCTACATTCCCATGCTGCTCGACCGGATGGCGCGCGATGAGCTGGTGACCGAACACCTCGCCACCCACACCATGCCCCTGGCCGAGGCGCCGGTCGGCTACCGCATGTTCAAGAACAAGGAAGACGACTGCGTACGGGCGGTGTTCCTGCCGAACTGAGACCGCCGTCCGCATCATCGAACAACCGGGGACCTGACATCGCATCCGTACCCGCAGCGGCGCCGCCGCCGGCCGAGACAGACGAGGTCACGGTGGTGGTGGCAACCCGAAATCGGTGGGATCGCCTGGCCGAGACCGTCCCGCACCACCGGGCGCCGGTCATCCTGGTCGACAATGCTTCCGACCGGATCGCCGGCTTCCCGGTGGCCGATCTTTCCTCCGTCGCACTGGTGCGCCTGGCGACCAACCGGGGGGCCGCGGCGCGCAATGTCGGCGTGCGGCAGGCGCGAACCCCGTACGTTGCCTTCGCCGACGACGACTCGTATTGGACGCCGGGGTCCCTGGCCCGGGCGGCCGAGCTGCTGCGCGCCCATCCGCAGGCCGCTCTCCTGGCCGCCCGTGTCCTCGTCGGTCCCGAGCAACGCCTCGACCCGGTCTCGTCGGCGATGGCGGCGGCGCCGCTCGGCACGCCGCCCGGAGCCGCCGGAGCGGCCGTGCTCGGCTTCATGGCCTGCGCGGTGGTGGTGCGGCGCGATGCGTTCCTCGCGGCCGGCGGATTCCACCCCCGGCTCTTCGTGTACGGCGAGGAGGCGCTGCTGGCGATGGATCTGGCCGCGGCCGGGCACCAACTCTCCTACGTCCCGGAGCTGGTGGTGCGGCACCTGCCGGGACCAGCGGGCCGGGACGTCCGCGCACGGACGCGGCGGGAAGTCCGCAATCGTGTCCTGACCGCGACCCTGCGCCGCCCACCGGCCGTCGTCGCCCGCACACTGCTGGCGGCGCTCAGAGGCAACCCCCGCGGCGCGGCGGACGCGCTGCGCGACCTGCCGTGGGCATTGCGCCACCGACGGCGGCTGCCTGCGGTGGTCGAAGCGGACGTGGCCCGGCTGGTCGCGATCTGACTCGACCGGACCCGGCGCGGTCCAGGTCGGCGACGTGCCCGAGGGAAGCCGCCGGGCTCACCAGCCGGTCGGCGGTGCTTCCAGGTGGACGACTTTGGTCGCGGTCATCTCGTCCAGCAGCTCGGGGCCGTACCCGAAGCCCTGTCCGCTGCCGCGCCGCGGATGCGCGGCACCGCCCGGCGCCCCGCCGAACACTGCGTTGACCTTGACGGTGCCGGCCGGCAGGGTGCGCCAGGCCTGCTGGGCGTGGCTCATCGAGCCGGTCAGCACGGTGGCCGCCAGGCCGTACGCGGAGTCGGCGGCCCGGCGCAGTGCCTCGTCGAACGACTCGACGGTGGCCACCGGCGCGACCGGTCCGAACGTCTCGTCGCGCATCACCGTCATCGCGTCGGTGCAGTCGGCGAGCACGGTCGGCGGATAGAAGGCTCCAGGGCCGGGCGGCACGGCACCACCACGCAGGACCCGGGCGCCGTCCTTGACCGCACGCTGCACCTGATCGTCGACGGCGTCGCGAAGCCGCCGGTCGACCAGCGGGCCCAGGTCGCCGGCCCAGCGGTCGGCCTCGGCGGCCAGCGCATCGAGGAAGGGTTCGACGATGTCGCGGTGGGCGTAGATGCGTTCGACCGCGACGCAGATCTGGCCTGAGTTGGCGAACGCTCCGACGGCCGCCTGCGCCGCGGCCCAGGCCGGGTCCACGCCGGCGTCCACGATGAGCGGATCTTTGCCGCCGTTCTCCAGCAGCGCCTTGGCTCCGGTCCGGGCGCAGGTGGCGGCGATCGATCGGCCGGTCGCGGTCGAGCCGACCTGCGCGACCACGTCGACCGGCGCGGCGCAGAGCGCGGCACCGACCGAGCCGTCGCCGTTGACCAGGCCGACCACGCCGTCCGGGAAGTGCGGGGCGAGCAGTTGGGCGAGCCGCCAGCCGGTGGCCGGGGCGCGCTCGCTGGGTTTGTAGACGACGGTGTTGCCGGTCACCAGGGCGGCGCCGAGCAGGCCGCAGGAGACGGCCACCGGGTCGTTCCACGGGGTGATCACCGCGACGACGCCGCGTGGTGTGTAGGCCATCAGGTCGATCGCGTCGTCGTTGCCGGCCAGGGCGCGGCCGCGGTGGGTGGGGCCGAGCTCGGCGTACTGGCGCAAGGTGCCGACCCCCGCCGCGATCGACTCGGCGGCGCCGCTGGTGGGCTTGCCCATCTCGGCCGACATGATCGCGGCGAGGTCGGCGGTGGCCGCCTCGATCGCGTCGGCGGCGGCGTGCACCGCGGTGGCTCGAGCGGCCGGTGCGGTGGCGACCCATCCCGGCGCGGCCGCCCGGGCGGCGCGGACGGCGGCCGACACGTCGTCGGGGGAGCTGAGCGCCAAGCGGGTCACCGGCTCGCCGGTGGTGGGGTCGACGACGGTCAGGTGACGGGCGGACCGGCCCGGTTCCCAGGCTCCGGCGATGAGCTGCGTTACCTCGTTCATGGCCGCGCCATTGCCCTCCGGCGAAGGTGCCAAACCCGGAAGTCCGATCGACATCTCTGCAGCTGGTAACGGGAAAAAGAAATCTCGGAGAAGTCGATGATCAAGAGAATGTTCGGAAGATCGTGGGGTATTCGGCGCCTCATGCGAGTCCTCGGAATCAATGCGATCTTCCATGATCCGGCCGCGGCGCTGATCGTCGACGGTCAGGTGGTGGCGGCCGCGGAAGAGGAGCGGTTCAGCCGGCGCAAGCACGGCAAGCGGCCGGTCCCGTTCGCCGCGTGGGAGTTGCCGGAGCTGTCCGCGGCCTGGTGCCTGCGGGAGGCCGGCCTGCGCCCCGGTGATCTCGACGCGGTCGCCTATTCCTTCGACCCGAGCCTGGGCCGGGACGCGGCCGCGCTCGGCCTCGACGACCCCTCGGATCACATGCGGATGGACTACGCCCGGCGGGCGCCGCAGTTCCTCGCCACCGCGCTGCCGGGGCTCGACCCGGAACAGGTCCGGTTCGTGCCGCACCACGTCGCGCACGCCGCGTCGGCCGGGCTCTCCGTGCCGGAGGACAACGCGGTCCTGGTGCTGGACGGACGCGGCGAGGTCGCCAGCCATCTGGCCGGCGTCTACCGCGACGGTCAGCTGGAGGTGCTCCGCAGCCAGGAGCTTCCGCATTCGCTCGGTCTGCTCTATGAGGACCTGACCCGCCATCTCGGCTTCCTGCACTCGAGCGACGAGTACAAGGTGATGGCGCTCGCGTCGTACGGCACGCCCCGGTTCCTCGGTCTGCTGCGCGATCTCGTCCGAGCGACCGACGACGGCGGCTTCACCGTCGAGCGCATCGACTGGGACGCCCTCACCAAGGCGCGCACGGCCGACGGCGAGATGACCGACGCGCACGCCGACCTCGCCGCCAGCGTCCAGGTCCGGCTCGAGGAGGTCATGCTCGACCTGGCCCGCTGGACTCATGAGGCGGCCGGCGGCCCGCCGACGCTGACGATGGCCGGCGGCACCGCGCTCAACTGCGTGGCGAACGCCCGGATCGCCGCCGAGGGCCCGTTCGACCGGGTCTGGGTGCAGCCGGCGGCCGGCGACTCCGGCACCGCACTCGGCGCCGCCCTCGCGATCGCCGGCGAGCGGGTCGAGCCCTTCACCACTGCCGCGCTCGGCCGGGGCTGGAGCGACGACGAGCTGGAAGCTGAACTGCGCCGGGCGGCCCTGCCCTACACCCGGCCGGAGTCGATCGCCGCCGAGGCGGCGAAGGTGCTGGCCGGCAACGGCATCGTCGCCTGGTACCAGGGACGCAGCGAGTACGGACCGCGCGCGCTCGGCCACCGGTCACTGCTCGCCCACCCCGGCGACCGGGACACCCAGACCCGGATGAACGACGTGAAGGGCCGCGAGCAGTTCCGCCCGATCGCGCCGATGGTCCGCGCCGAACGCTTCGCGGACATCTTCGACGGCGTCTACCCCAGCCCGTACATGCTGTTCGTGCACCGAGTGAAGCCGCAGTGGACGGAGCGCATTCCGGCGGTCACCCATGTGGACGGCACCGCCCGGGTGCAGACCGTGCACACCGAGACCGAGCCGCTGGTGGCCGCGATGCTTGCCGAGTTCGAGCGGCTCACCGGCCTGCCGGTGGTGGTGAACACCTCGCTGAACACCGCGGGCCGGCCGATGGTCGACACGCCTCGCGAGGCGATGGAGCTGTTCGGGTCGGCGCCGGTGGACCTGCTCGCCCTCGGGCCGTTCGCGGTGCACCGCACGGCGTCCTTCGGTGCCGGTCGGTGAGCGGCGTCTCCGTCGTCGTGCCCACGCTCGGCCGGCCCAGCCTGGGCGCCCTGCTCACCGCCCTCACCACCGGCAAGCCGTGCCCGTTGCCGATGGAGATCGTGCTGGTCGACGACCGGCCGGACCGCTCCGCGCCGCTCACCGTCCCGCCCGGATCCCCGGTGACAGTGGTCGAGGGCCGGGTCGCCGGTCCCGCGGCGGCGCGCAACGCCGGCTGGCGGGCGGCCCACTATGAGTGGGTCGCCTTCCTGGACGACGACGTGCTGCCGGACAGTGACTGGCTCGACCGCCTCGGCGCCGACCTGATCGAGGCGGATGCCCTGGTCGGTGGGGTGCAGGGCAACCTGCGGGTGCCGCTGCCGTCGGACCGGCGACCCACCGACTGGGAACGGGTCACCGCCGGGCTCGCCGACGGTGCCTGGATCACCGCCGACATGGCCTACCGTCGCGCCGCGCTGACGCGTACCGGCGGCTTCGACGAACGTCTGCCGCGAGCTTTCCGGGAGGACGCCGAGCTGGCCCACCGCGTACGCCAGCAGGGGTGGACGCTGCGGCGGGGTGAACGGCGGGTGACCCATCCGGTACGCCCGGAGGGTCCGTGGGTGAGTGTTCGCAGCCAGCGGGGAAACGCGGACGACGCACTGTTGCGCCGCCTCTACGGTCCGGGCTGGCGGCACGCCCTGCAGATTCCACCGGGCCGTCGTCCCCGGCACGCCGCAGTGACCTCCGCCGGCCTCGCCGCCCTGACCTGTGGACTCGCCGCGCTGGGCACGCACCGTCGCGGTTGGACCGTCGCGGCCACCCTGTCCGCCGTGGCGTGGGCGGCCGGCACCGCCGAGTTCACGGCCGCCCGGATCGTGCCCGGACCGCGCGACCCCCGGGAAGTCGCCACCATGCTGGCCACCAGCGCGGTGATCCCGCCGCTGGCGGTTGCACACTGGCTGCGGGGCTGGTGGCGGTGGCGCAGCGCCGGTACCGAGGCTTCGCGGTGAGCGGGCTGTTCGACGCGGTCCTGTTCGACCGGGACGGCACGCTGATCGTCGACGTGCCCTACAACGGCGACCCGGACCGGGTGGTGCCGATGCCCGGTGCCCGTGTCGCGCTAGACCGGCTGCGCGCCGCCGGCCAGCGCCTCGGCGTGGTCACCAACCAGTCCGGCCTGGCCCGCGGCCACTTCACCGCCGGCCAGCTCGCTGCCGTCAACCGACGGGTCGAGGAGCTGCTCGGGCCGTTCGACACCTGGCAGATCTGCCCGCATGACCAGGCCGCCGGCTGCGCGTGCCGCAAGCCCGCGCCGGGCCTGGTCACCGCCGCGGCCGGCGAGCTGGGCGTGCCCGCGTACCGCTGCCTGGTGGTCGGTGACATCGGCCGGGACATGACCGCGGCCCAGGCGGCCGGCGCCGCCGGCGTGCTCGTTCCGACGCCGGTGACCCTGCCCGGCGAGATCGCCGCCGCGCCTGTGGTGGCCGCCGGCCTGACCGCCGCCGTCGACCACATCCTGGCCCGGCAGGCCCTGGCCGTGCCGGCGCCACGGCCCGGCCGGGCCGGCACCGTACTGGCGGTCCGCTCCGATTCGGCCGGTGATGTGCTGATCACCGGCCCCGCCATCCGGGCGATCGCGCACGGCGCCGAGCGGGTGGTGCTCCTGTGCGGGCCGCGGGGCCGGGCGGCCGCGGAACTGCTGCCCGGCGTCGACGAGATCATCGAATGGCGGCTGCCCTGGATCGACCCGGAACCCGACCCGGTCGACCCGGCCGACCTGAGCGCGCTGACCCGCCGGATCGCGGCCGCCGGGGTCGCCGAGGCGGTGGTCTTCACGTCGTTCCACCAGTCGGCTCTGCCGCTGGCGGTGCTGCTGCGGATGGCCGGGGTCGCTCGGATCACCGCGATCAGTGACGACTATCCCGGCTCGCTGCTCGACATCCGGCACCGGGTACCCGACGACCTGCCGGAGGCCGAACGGGCCCGCAGTGTCGCCGCGGCTGCCGGGTTCGCCCTGCCCGCCGGGGATGACGGCCGGCTGGCGGTCACCGCCGCCGCGGCCCGGGAAGCGGGAACGTACGTCGTGGTGCACCCCGGCGCCAGCGTCGAGGCGCGGTCGTGTCCACCGGAGAGCCTGCGCGCGATGGTCGCCGCGCTGGCCACGGCCGGCCGCCGGGTCTTGGTCACCGGCGGCCCGCAGGAGCGTGGCCTCGCCGGCTTCGTGGCAGGCGACGCAGCCGAGGACGTCGGACCCACCTCGATGGCCGAGCTTGCCGGGACCCTGGCCGGTGCCGCTTGCGTGGTGGTCGGCAACACCGGTCCGGCCCATCTGGCGGCGGCCGTCGGCACGCCGGTGGTCAGTCTCTTCGCCCCGACCGTCCCCTATGTCCGGTGGGGTCCGTACCGGGTGCCGAACGTGCGCCTCGGCCTCGCCGGCGCGGCCTGCCGGGACACCCGGGCCACCCGCTGCCCGGTCCCGGGCCACCCCTGCCTGTCCCTGGTCGAGCCGGCGGAGGTGGTGGCCGCCGTGGACATGCTGACTTCCGTCCTTCGACACCGCAGCGAGGTCGCCGCATGAACATCCTTCTCTGGCACGTGCACGGCTCCTGGACGACCGCTTTCGTCCAGGGCAAGCACCGCTACCTGGTCCCGGTCAACGAGGCCCGCGACGCCTGGGGGCGGGGACGGGCGCGAACCTTCGACTGGCCGGAAACGGTCGAGGAACGGCCACTCGGCGAGATCCGGGACGTCGATGTGGCGATCGTGCAGCGGCCCGAGGAACTCGGTCTGGTACCGCGGGGCGTGCCGGTCGTCTACGTCGAGCACAACACCCCGAAGGGCGACGTGCCGGACTCGCGGCATCCGATGGCCGACCGGGACGACCTGGTCGTCGCGCACGTGACCCACTTCAACGAGCTCTTCTGGGACACCGGCGGCGCCCGAACCACGGTGATCGAGCACGGCATCGTCGAGCCGGCGGCCCGCTGGACCGGCGACCTCGAACGCCTCGCCGTCGTCACCAACGAGCCGGTACGCCGCCACCGCGTCACCGGCACCGACCTGTACCCGCGGTTCGCGCGGGTGGCGCCGCTGGACGTCTTCGGCATGGGCGTCGCCGGGCTGGCCGGGCCGCGGATCACGGCAGTCGAGGACCCGCCGCAGCACGAAATGCACGCGCTCGTCGCCCGGCGCCGGGCCTATCTGCACCTGTGCCGCTGGACGTCGCTCGGGCTGAGCCTGATCGAGGCGATGCAGATGGGCATGCCGGTGATCGGCCTGGCCACCACCGAGGCGGTCGCCGCCGTCCCACCGGACGCAGGCGTGCTCGCCACCCGCGTCGACACCCTTGTCGAAGCCGCCCACTGGCTGCTCGAGGAGCCGGCCGCGGCCCGCCGCCTGGGCGCCCGCGCCCGCGAGGTGGCGCTGGCCCGGCACGGCCTCGATCGGTTCCTGGCGGATTGGGACCGGCTGCTGGAGGAGGAAACATGCGGATCGCGATGATTTCGGAACACGCCAGCCCGCTCGCCACCCTCGGCGGGGTCGACGCCGGCGGCCAGAACTCGCACGTCGCCGAACTGTCCGCGGCGCTCGCCGCCGACGGCCACGAGGTGCGGGTCTACACCCGGCGCGACAATCCGGAACTGCCCGAACTGGTCCCGCTCGGCGAACGGGTCGACGTCGTGCACGTTCCGGCCGGGCCGGCCGCGGCGGTGCCCAAGGACGAGCTGCTGCCCCACATGGGTGCCTTCGCCGAGTGGCTGGCGGGGAACTGGCGTACCGAATGGAAGCCGGACGTCACGCACGCCCACTTCTGGATGAGCGGGCTCGCCGCGGTCACCGCCGGGCGGGCCTGCGACGTCCCGGTCGTGCAGACCTACCACGCGCTCGGCTCGGTCAAGCGGCGTCATCAAGGCGCCGCCGACACCAGCCCCGCGCACCGCATCGGCTACGAGCGGGAACTCGGCCGGGCCGTCGACCGGG
>DASWMR010000152.1:0-5603 GCA_036399635.1 Actinoplanes sp.
GCGCGCAGACCGACAAGCCGGTGATCGCCAGCGGCGGCGTGTCCACGCTGGACGACCTGCGGGCGCTCGCCTCGCTGGAGCCGATCGGGGTGGAGGGCGTGATCGCCGGCAAGGCGCTCTACGCCGGCGCGTTCACTGTGCGGGAGGCGCTCGACGCGCTCTGACCCACCGCGGAGCCTGGCGTAGCCAAGATGTGATTACGACCTGTAGCCGATCTCCCGGCCCTCGGGCAGCGTCGCCGGCCGCGCCAGCCGCCCTCGCCGGAAACCGGTTCGCGCGCTGGGAATCCCGCTGGATAGGGTTGACGCATGACGGTGGCGGTGCGGGTTATTCCTTGTCTCGACGTGGACGCGGGGCGGGTGGTCAAGGGTGTCAACTTCGTCGACCTGCGGGACGCGGGCGATCCGGTCGAGCTGGCCGCGGCCTACGACGCGGCCGGGGCGGACGAGCTGACCTTCCTCGATGTCACGGCCTCCTCGGACGACCGCGGCACCATGCTCGATGTGGTGCGGCGCACTGCCGAGTCGGTTTTCATCCCGCTCACCGTGGGCGGCGGGGTCCGCTCGGTGGCGGACGTCGACGTGCTCCTGCGGGCCGGCGCCGACAAGGTCGGGGTGAACACCGCGGCGATCCACCGGCCGGAGCTCATCCGGGAGATCGCCGAGCGGTTCGGCAACCAGGTGCTGGTGCTGTCGCTCGACGTGCGCCGCTCGGCCGAGCAGCCCAGCGGGTGGGAGGTCACCACGCACGGCGGCCGGCGCAGTGCCGGGCTGGACGCCATCGAGTGGGCCCGCACAGTGGCCACGCTCGGTGCCGGCGAGATCCTGCTCAATTCGATGGACGCGGACGGCACCAAGGCCGGCTTCGACCTGGAGCTGATCGAGGCGGTCCGGGCCGTGGTGGATATTCCGGTGATCGCCAGCGGGGGAGCGGGCGCGGTGGAGCACTTCGCCCCGGCGGTGGCGGCAGGCGCCGACGCGGTGCTGGCGGCCAGCGTGTTCCACTTCGGAGATCTGACGATCGGCGAGGTGAAGTCGAGCCTGCGCGAGGCTGGCAACCCGGTGCGCTGACGGCGCCTATCGACCGTCGGCCAGGCGCAGGCTGTATTCGCGGACCGCGGTGGCGTAGGTGTGCTCGTCCAGCCTCCAGCCGGAGTCGCCGGGCTCGGGACCGCGCTTGAGCTGGGCCTGCAGCGTCATGACCGCCGAGGACAGCCCGCTGAACGGCCGGGTGCGCCAGAGTTGCTCGCCGGCCGGCGCGACCTCGACGATGTCGTCCTCGACCACCAGCAGGCCGGCCCCGGCCAGCCGGCGGACGGATTCCTCGAGCTCGGTCCGGCTGGGGACGCTGTGGTGCAGAAAGTCGGCGGCGGCCAGCACGTCGGCCAGGCTCGCCCCGGTGACCGGGAGGGCGGCGTGCAGCGCCCTGTCCCGCTCGAGGCGCTCGGCGATGACCGCGGACACGAAGACCCAGGCGTCATGCCACTGCCAGTTGCCGTCCCCCATGCGGCAATGATGCCGCGCCGCCGCCACGCCCGGAAGCAAATGTGTTCCGATGATCACCGAGCAGTGTCAACCCGCTGGTGCAAAACCGAATCAGCGGGGCATACGCCTCAGTCCATATAAGATGGACACGGCTCGCGGGCCGGCGCGACGGTGCACAGCGGCAGAAACAGCTGGACCAGGGGGCCGATCGCCAGGGCGTACACGACCGTGCCGATCCCGACCGTTCCGCCGAGCAGCAAGCCGACACCCAGGACGGCGATTTCCAGAGCGGTCCGCACCAGGCGGATCGAGAGCCGGGGGAAGCGGCCGGCGAGGCCGGTCATCAGGCCGTCGCGTGGGCCCGGGCCAAGCCGGCTGCCGAGGTAGAGGCCGGTGGCCAGGCCGTTCAGCAGGATCCCGCCGATCAGGTAGCCGGTCCGAGCCGGGATGGTCCCGCCGGCCGGCAGCACGGCCAGTGCGCCGTCCACCGCGAAGCCGACCACCACCAGGTTGGCCATCGTGCCGAATCCGGGTCGCTGGCGCAGCGGGATCCAGAGCAGCAGGATCGGCACGCCCAGCAGGATCACCACCCAGCCGAAGCTGATCCCGGTGACCTTCGAGAGGCCCTGGTGGAAGACATCCCACGGGTTCAGCCCGAGCGCCGACTCCACCATGAAGGCCATGCTGATGCCGTAGAGCACCAGGCCGGCGAAAAGCTGGACGACGCGGCGGGGGAGTCGGCGATCTCCGTTGCCAGTTTCTTCCACACCTGCCACTCTGAAGGCCAATTATACGAACCAGTAGAGCCAATTCGCCGGGAGTGGATGTGACGACCACGATACGTGGGGACCAATTGGCGCGTCTGCTCGGTCAGTGGCATTCCCTGCCCGGTCGTCACCGGAGTCCGGATTACGCCGCGCTGGGCGCCGCCGTGCGCGGCCTGCTCGCCGACGGACGGCTGCCGCTCGGCGTCCGGTTGCCGGCCGAGCGCGAGCTGGCCGAGTCGCTCGGGATCAGCCGCACCACGGTCAGCGCGGCGTACCGGGCCCTGCGCGAGACCAGCCACCTCACCAGCCGGCGGGGAGCCGGCAGCTGGACCACCCTGCCCGCCGGGCATCGGGTGGCCACCTCCGGGCTGTGGGCCGCCGGCGACGACTGCGACATGATCGATCTGGGGGTGGCCGCGTCCGCCGCGCCGATCGAGCTGGTTCCCGCGGCCCGGGCCGCCGCCGACGACCTGCCGCGCTACCTGGGCAGCGCGGGCTACCACCCGGCCGGCCTGATCGAGCTGCGCGAGGCGGTCGCGGCCAACTACACGGCCCGCGGTGTCGCCACCTCCACCGAGCAGATCCTGATCACCGCCGGTACCCAGCAGGCTCTTGACCTTGTGGTTCGGCTCTCCGTGCCGGGTGGCTCGCCGGTGCTCGTCGAGTCGCCGACCTATCCCAACGCGCTCGCCGCGCTCTCCGCCCGCCGGGCCCGGATCAACACGCACGGTATCGACCCGGCGGCCGGCTGGGACGGCGAGATGCTGCTCGGTGCGCTGCGCCAGACACGGCCCCGGCTGACCTACGTGATCCCGGAGTTCCACAACCCGACAGGCCATCTGATGCCCGCCGAGCTGCGCGAGCGGCTGGTCGCCACGGCCCACTCGGCCGGCACCGAGCTGGTCGTCGACGAGTCATTCGTGGACCTGGCGCTGGACGGCGCGGAGATGCCGCCACCGGTCGCCGTCTTCGACCGCCACTCGCGCGTGGTGTCGATCGGGGGCATGAGCAAGGCGTACTGGGGTGGGCTGCGGATCGGCTGGGTGCGCGCCTCGGCCCCGCTGGTGCAGCGCCTCGCGGCGATCCGGGTCGGGGTCGACATGGCCAGCCCGGTGCTCGAGCAGCTCGTGGCCGTACGCCTGCTGGCCCAGGCCCCGCAGATCGTCGCCGCCCGCCGTGCCCAGCTCCGGCCGCGCCGGGACATCCTGGTGGCAGCCCTGCGCGAGCAGCTGCCGGAGTGGACCTTCACGGTGCCCGGCGGCGGTGTCATGCTCTGGGCCGAACTGGACGGGCCGATCTCCAGCGCGCTGGCCCGGGCCGCCGAGGACGTCGGCGTGCGGCTGGCACCGGGACCGCGCTTCGGGTTGGACGGCACGCTGGAGCGTTTCCTGCGGCTGCCGTTCGCGCTGCCACCGGACGACCTCACCGAGGCCGTCCGGCGGATCGCGTCGGTGCGCCACGATCTCGACCGGGGCGCCCGCCCGGCCTGGCGCACCCCGACCGTGATCGCCTGACCGCGGGGCTCCGGCGAGCGCCCGTCAACGCTTTGACGGACGCCGAACGAGGGGTGTGACGATGAGCGAACTTGACCTGCTGGCCGCCCTCCGACGACCAGGGACCAGCCGCAATCCGCCCGCGTCCAGTGGGCTGGGGCGGGCGGGACGGCGATCAGATCTGGGCCAGCGAACCCGCGTACATCTTGTCGATCTGCTCGGCGAAGTTGGTTTCCACGCTGCGGCGCTTGATCTTCATGGATGGGGTGATCTCGCCGGCCTCGATGCTGAGGTCCCGGGGGAGGATGGCGAACTTCTTGATCGTCTCCCAGCGGTTGAGCTTCTGGTTCAGCTCCTTGACGTAGCCGGCGATCAGCGCTTCCGTCTCCGGGGCCGCGCAGATCTCGGCGTAGCTCTTGCCGGCAAAGCCGTTGCCGACGCCCCAGCCGGTGATGGCCTCCTCGTCCAGCGAGATCAGCATGGTGACGAAGTTGCGGGCCTGGCCGATCACGACCGCCTGCGACGTGTACGGGCAGACCGCCTTGAACGCGCCCTCGATCGCCGACGGCGCGATGTATTTGCCGCCGGACGTCTTGACCAGGTCCTTCTTTCGGTCGGTGATGCGCAGGTAGCCGTCGGCGTCCAGCTCGCCGATGTCGCCGGTGCGCAGCCAGCCGTCCTCGGTGAGCGTTTCCGCGGTCTCCTTGGGCAGCTCGTGGTAGCCGCGCATGACCGGGGCCCCGCGCAGCAGCACCTCGCCGTCCGCGTCGATCCGGCACTCCAGGTCGCCGAGCGCCTGCCCGACCGAGCCGATCTTGAACTTGCCATGCCGGTTGACGAAGTTCGCGGCGCTGCTCTCGGTCAAGCCGTAGCCCTCCATGATCGGAAGGTTGGCGGCGGCGAAGAACTCGGCGATGTCGCGGCTCAGCGGGGCGGAACCGCTGACCAGCGTGCGCAGCCGGCCGCCCAGGCGGTTCTGCAGCTTGCTGAAGACCAGCTTCTCGGCGACCGCGTACCGCAGTTTGAGCGGCAGTGGCACCGACCTGCCGGCCTGTTCGAGTGCCACCTTCTGCTTGCCGGTGGCGAGCGCCCAGCCGAAGATCTTGGCCTTGGCGCCGCCGGCGCCCAGCGCGGTGGTGACCGTCTTGTTGTAGACCTTCTCGAAGATGCGCGGGGCCGCGCACATCAGCGACGGCTTCACCACCGACAGCATGTCGACCAGCTTGTCGACCCGCCCGTCGATGTAGGTCGGCACGCCGACGTGCACGATGCCGCAGAGCAGTGTCTTGCCGAACGAGTGCGACAGGGGCAGCCAGAGATATTGCAGGTCGGTGGCCTCGAACAGGCCGAGGCTCTGCTGTGCGACACCCTCCCACGTCCAGCCGCGGTGCAGCAGCTGCACGCCCTTGGGCCGGCCGGTGGTGCCGGAGGTGTAGATGAGGGTGGCGAGGTGATCGGGGCCGATGCCGTCCACCACCTTGTCGATCAGCGACGGCTGCTCGCGCAACATGACGGCGCCGCGCTGCTCGAGGTCGGCCAGGGTCAGCTGGGGTGGGTTCGCGCCGGCGTCGGCGGGGCCGTCGATCAGCACGACGTGTGACACGTCGGTGGCCACCCCGGCGATCTTCAGCGCCTGCTTCGCGTTCTCCGCCACCAGCACCTTGGAGCCGGAGTTGGAGACGATGTAGCTCGCGTCCTCCGGCTCGGTGGTGGGGTAGACCGTGGTGGTCGCGCCGCCGGCGCAGTTGATGCCGAGGTCGGCCAGCACCCACTCGAGCCGGGTGTTGGACAGGATCGCCACCCGGTCCTCCAGGCCGACCCCGAGGCCGTGCAGGCCGGCGGCGATGGCCTTGGCCCGC
>DASWMR010000153.1:0-2341 GCA_036399635.1 Actinoplanes sp.
AGTGCCCGGTAGTGTTGACCCCGGTTCACACGAGTCACTCAGGTATCTGATCACTCAGGTATCTGACAGGTTCACGGCCTAACGTTTTGGCCAGTTTCACCGAACCTTCGGGGGGTGGTCCCGGCCGCCCCCGGCGACGGTGGCGCGCTGCTCGGCTCCATGCCGAGTTGCGGCTCGCGCACCGACGAGAGACGCTCGGAGACTCCGGGCGGGTGGAGGGAAGTTGGCGTGACGCTGTCGATAAAGACGTCGACGCTTGCCGGCGATGTGGTCGAGGTCTCGCCCAGCGGCGAGATCGACGTCGAGAACGCGTACGAGATCCGCGAGGCCGTTGCGGCCCAGCTCAGTGAGGGGCGTCCCGCTCGCATCGAGCTCAACATGCAGGATGTGACCTTCATCGACTCGGTGGGGATCAGCGCGCTGGTGGCCGCTTTCCAGCTGGCCGCCGTCAGCGAGGTCAAACTCATCGTCACCCGGCCGAGCCGGTTCGCGCACCGTCAACTCTGGGTCACCGGGCTTCTGGGCCTGTTCGGCAACCCGCAGCCCTACTCCTCGGGCGCCGACTCGGCGCAACCCGCTGTCTCCGGAGCCTGAAACAGTCTCTCCTGAGCCGGAAACTGTCTCCTGAGCCCGAAGCCGGATCCTGAGCTGGAAACCGGGTTCCGGAGTGCCGCTGACGGACGCCGGCCCGCTACTGCAGGGCCGGCGCATGCACCGGGACAGTCTCCAGGTTGAATCGCACGTCCTTCGCCTCGACCGGCGGCCGGATCGGGGTGACCACCGCGAAGTGCTCGGCCAGCGCGGCGAGATCGGTGTCCGGTTCCAGGATCTCGTCGGCGGCCTGCACCGCGGTCCGCACGAAGCCGTCGCCCGCCTCCGCGATACTCATCTGCACCTGGCCGAACGCGGCCAGCGCGGCCCGGCGCAGCCCGCGGATCCCGTCCAGGTGAAGATCCGGCACGTTCAAGTTGAAGATCGTCCCGAGCGGCGTGTGCAGCAGCGTGGGCAGCAGGCGCACGGCCAGATCGGCCGCACTGCTCCAGTGCCGCTTCTCGTCGTCCTCGTGGTCCAGCGCGGCGATCGCGGCCCCACCGCTGCGCGCCGAGGCCGCCCGTGGGGACAGCACGTCCAGCGACACAGCCATGCCGTGCAGGCCCGCGTACGCGCCGGTCAGGGTTGCTCCCACGGTGCCCGAGTGGACCACCGCCGCACCCGCGTTGGCGCCCCGGTTGATCCCCGAGAGGATCACCTCCGGCGGTTCGCCGAACGCTTCGCGCAGGGCGAGCAGCACGATGTACGCGGGGGAGGCCGCGACCGCGTACGCCGGAATGTGCTTGGCCCCGGGTAGCTCGCGCTTGTGCAGGATGATTTTGCCGTGCTCCTCGACCGCGGTCATCGCGGCGCTGCTGCCGCTCGCCTCGCTGATCGGCGCGGCGACCACCACCTCGTGACCCTCCCGCGCGGCCGCGCGGGCCAGCCAGCGCAGGCCCGGTGCGTCGATGCCGTCATCGTTGGTGACCAGGATCTTCGTCATCGCACCTTCTCGATCGGGGTGAGCTTGACCCGCTCGGTGAGCACCTGGACCGCGTCGAGGTGTCCGGTGCCGAGCCCGTGCCGGGTGACGTTCAGGGCGCCGGCTGCCGCGCCGGTGCGGACCGCCTGGCTCATGTCGCCGCCCAGTGCCAGCACGGCGGCCACGCCTGCGGTCATCGAGTCGCCAGCGCCGCGGTGTTCGGCCGCGGTCAGCTTGGGGACGTCGACCCGGTAGATCTCTTCGTTGATCAGCGCGAGCGCGCCCGCGTCCGACCGGGACGCGAGGGCCGACTCGGCGCCGTCCTCGTGCAGCTTGAGCAGGGCCTTGGTCAATTCGCCGTCGGAGGCGTCGGCGGCCAGGCCGTCGGCGATCAGCTCCTCGTGACTGACTTTCACCACACTCAGACCGGCGTCCAGCACCGCGGCGAGGTGCTTGCCGCACAGGTCGGCGATCACCTTGCAGCCGTTCGCCCGCAGGTCGCCGGCGAGCCGCTTGTAGACCTCGGGCCGGATCACCGAGGGGTGCGCCGGCCCGCTCAGGATGGCGATGCCGGCCCGCAGGCCCTCGGCGAGCGCCAGGTTGTAGAGCTCGTCGAGTTCGTGCCGGGTGAGTGCGGCGCCGGGTTGCTCGGCGATCTCCCGCCGGCTGCCGTCCCGGCGGTCGTGCACATACCAGCCGCTGCCGGTTTCCCGCGGGACGGTACGCAGCGTGACGCCTTTGAAGTCGAGCAGCGGCTTGAGCACCCGCCCGACCTCGCCGCCGACCGCCGCGCACAGTGTCACCTCCGCACCGAGGGAGGTGATCATG
>DASWMR010000154.1:0-3446 GCA_036399635.1 Actinoplanes sp.
GGGCGGCCGCCGAGAAGCTGACCGCTCCGGTCGATCTGTCCACCGACCCCAAGGCCGGCCTGCCGTTCGGGAAGTTCTCCCGGCTCAGCCCGGTCGAGGTGGCCGCGCTCAGCCCGCAGATGCAGTTCAACGTGCCGACGATCGGCTGTGCAAACCAGCTCGACAAGCGGCCGAACGGCTCGATCGACGACATCAACGCCCAGGTTGTCGCGTGTTACAACGGCGGCAAGGTCCTGATGGACAAGGCGAAGGTGGTCGGCGAGGACATCGCCAAGGCGAGCCCGCAGCTCGACCAGCAGAACGGCCAGTGGGTCGTGTCGCTCGACTTCGACAGCGCGGGTTCGACCAAGTGGGCGGCCCTCACCAAGCAGGCCTACCAGGCCACGTCGGCCGACCCGTGCTTCACGGCTGCGACGGCGATGTACGGCCAGATCGAGCACTGCACGGTCGCCGTCGTGCTGGACAAGACGGTGATCTCGGCGCCGCAGATCCAGGGCGTGCTGACCGGCACCTCGCAGATCACCGGCCAGTTCACCTCGAAGACGGCGCGGGAGCTGGCTGAGAAGCTCAACTTCGGCGCGATCCCGGTCACCTTCACCTCGGGGCCGGCCCAGACGGTCTCCGCGACGCTGGGCCTCGCCCAGCTGAAGGCGGGCCTGCTGGCCGCCGCGATCGGCATGCTGCTGGTGGCGATCTACGCGTTCTTCTACTATCGCCTGCTCGGCACGGTGATCTTCCTGAGCCTGATCCTGTCGGGGCTGCTCACGTTCGGTGCGCTGGTGTTCCTCGGCCGGACTGTCGGTTTCACCCTGAGCCTCGCCGGTATCGCCGGCTTCATCGTTTCGTTGGGTGTTGCGGCGGACTCGTTCGTCCTCTACTTCGAGCGCCTCAAGGACGAGATCCACGAGGGTCGGAGCCCGCGGAGTGCGGTACCCCGGGCCTGGGTCCGGGCCCGCCGGACGATCATCTCGGCCAACACGATCACGATCCTGGCCGCGGTGGTGCTCTACATCGTGTCGATCGGCGCGGTGCAGGGCTTCGCCTTCGCGCTGGGTCTGTCCACCGTGCTCGACCTGATCGTGGTGTTCCTGTTCCGGCACCCGATCATGACGATGTTCGCGAACACCAAGGCGTTCATGTCGCCGCGGGTCAGCGGCCTCGGCCGCGTCCTGCGCCGCGCCCCGTCCGACGTCAAGGAGGCCTGACATGGCCCGCACCGGTCTCGCCAACCGCCTCTATCAGGGCGAGGCGAACGTCAACATCGTGGGCCGGCGTAAGACGTGGTTCCTCGTCGCCGCCGCGCTCGTCCTGATCGCCATCGGCGGCTTCGCGATCCGCGGCTTCCACCTCGGCATCGAGTTCGCCGGCGGCACCTCGTTCAGCGTCCCGGCGAAGACGGCCGAGGGCGCGACGCTGAGCCAGGAGCGGGTTCAGGAAGCGGTCGAGAAGGCGATCACCGACGTCGACCCGGGCAACGAGGTACTCCCCTCGCAGCGCATCGCCGGCGGCGGCCAGGTGGTCTACACGATCCGCGCCCAGGCGATGACCGCCGGGCAGGCCGAGCAGGCCAAGACCGCGCTGGTCACCGACCTCGGGGTCAAGGCCGAGGAGGTCTCCGACGACCAGGTCTCGCCGGCCTGGGGTGGTGCGGTCACCCGGCAGGCGTTGCTCGGCCTGATCATCTTCCTGGTGCTCGTGATGGCGTACCTGGTGGTGCGGTTCGAGTGGCGGATGGCGGTAGCGGCCGTCGCGTCGCTGCTGCTCGACCTGGTGCTGACCGCGGGCGTCTATGCGCTGGTCGGCTTCGAGGTCACGCCGTCCACGGTGATCGGCTTCCTGACCATCCTCGGCTTCTCGCTGTACGACGTGGTCGTGGTGTTCGACAAGGTGCAGGAGAACACCCGCGGCATCACCGCGAGCAGCGTGCGCACCTACAGCGAGGCCACCAACCTGGCCATCAACCAGACGCTGATGCGCTCGATCAACACCGGTCTGGTGGCGCTGCTGCCGGTCGGCGGTCTGCTCTTCATCGGTGCCGGCCTGCTGGGTGCGGGCACGCTGAAGGACCTCGGCCTGGTGCTGTTCGTCGGCATGGGCCTCGGCGTGCTCTCCTCGATCATGTTCGCGGCGCCGGTGCTGACCGCGCTCAAGGACCGCGAGCCGAAGATCAAGGCGCACACCGCCCGGGTGCTGGCCCGGCGGGCCGCGGCCCGCTCCGGCGACGTGGCGCCGCGCGCCGACCGGCCGCGCTCGGCGAACGCCACCGCCGAGGAGGAGGCACCCGCCCTGGCCTCGGCGACGCCGCGGCCGGGTGCCCGCCCGACCGCCAAGCGCAACACCAACCGCAGTAGTGGCCGCCCCGGCGGCGCCGGCAACCGGCCGAGCGGCGGCAGCAAGCGCCGTTGATCGACGCGGCCCGCGACCCGACGGTGGCGGGCCGCGTCGGTAGGCTACGGCCGTGACTGATGAGACGCAGGTGCGCGGCGACGGCGGTCCGGAACTGGCCGCGGTGGTGGCCGGCGGCACGGTCGACGTGCCCGACTTCCCCAAGCCGGGCATCGTTTTCAAGGACCTGATGCCGCTGTTCGCCGACGGGCCGGCGTTCCGTCGGGTGGTGGACGGCATCGTCGCGCACTACGGCGCGGACAGCTTCGACGTGGTGGCCGGGGTGGAGGCGCGGGGCTTCGTGGTGGCCGCCGGGATCGCGTACGCGACCGGGACCGGGGTGGTTCCGGTGCGCAAGGCCGGCAAACTGCCCCGGGCGACGTTCTCCGCCTCCTATGAGCTGGAGTACGGCGAGGCCACCCTCGAGGTGCACGAGGACGCCTTCATCGCCGGCCAGCGGGTCCTGGTGGTCGACGACGTGCTCGCCACCGGCGGGACCGCGGCGGCGACGCTGGAACTGGTCGAGCGGGCCGGCGGCACGATCGTGGGCTGCACCGTGCTGATGGAACTGGCCTTCCTCAAGGGCCGGGAACGGCTCAGCCCCCGTACGGTGCATGCGCTGTTGACCGTTTGATCCGTGTTCGTCTCGGTCGTCGCCTCGCTTTCCCGGGTTCGGCCCGCCCACCGGGGAAGAGGGTGCGGGTAGGATGGCGTTCCTAACCAGGTGACCAACCCTGGCTTTAACGGACTTCTCCGGCCCGCGACGACCGGCGAGGTTCCTGGCGAAGGCGTGAGGAGGCCGGTGTCCAGCGACGTCGCCCCTCCGGCGGAGGGCACGGTGCAGCCGACCGATAGCACGCGGACCGGCACGGACGCTGATGCGCCCGAGATCCCGCCCGCGGAGCCGACGACCGACGAGGCTGCCGCCGCCGAGGTCCCGAGCGCCGCCGCCGAGGTCCCGAGCGCCGCCGCCGAGGTCGCGAGCGCCATGCGCCCTGCGGTGCCGGCCCCGATCACCGACCCTGATCTCACCCAGCCGCTGCCGCCCGGCGAGGAGGCGA
>DASWMR010000155.1:0-7736 GCA_036399635.1 Actinoplanes sp.
AAGAGTGCCGGGTCGTGGAGGCCCTTCGGCGCCATGCCGAGCCACTCGCCCACGGTGACCGTGATGAACCTGCTCACCGCGGTGTCGTTGACCGTGTCGAGGATCAGCAGGCCGCCCGGCTTCAGCACGCGGCACAGCTCAGCCACCGTGCCGGGCAGGTCGGGCACGTGCTCGAGGATCTCGCCGGCGGCGACCACGTCGGCGCTTGCGGTGGCGAACGGCAGCGCGGCCACGTCGCCCTGCACCGCCTCGACCCCCCGGGCCGCGGCGTGCACCAGGCCGGATATTCGCAGGTCCACGCCGATGTGCCGGTAGCCCTTGCCGGCCAGGTGCGGGGCGAGCAGACCGCCGCCGCAGCCCGCGTCCAACAGCACCGCACCCGGCTTGGCGGCCGGTGGGAGGAGGCCGGCCCGGGCGGACGCCAGCCAGTGCAACAACTCGAAATCGCCACCCGGACGCCACCACTCGCCGGCCAGGTCGTCGTACTGACGCGGATCGTTACGTGACATCGACAGCATGTGATCGAGCGTGGCATGCATCAGGCACATCCACCACACTGCTTTCATGTCCCGTGCGTTGGCTCTGCTCCGCTCGTCCCATCCCGAGCCGGGCGGCGCGGTCACCGTTGCGATGACCCTTCTGGCCGTGGGTGCCGGCCACCGGGGCTGGGCTGTCCTCGGCGTCTTCGCCGCGGTGGGCGCCACCCAGCTCGCGGTCGGCTGGGTGAACGACTGGCTGGACGCGGAGCGCGATCTGCGGGCCGGCCGCCGGGACAAGCCGGTTGCGGTGGGCGCGGTCTCCCGGCGTACGGTCGGGGTGGCCGGCCTGATCGCCGCGGTGGCCATTCCCTTCCTGGGTCTTCCGTTCGGTCTCTGGCCGACCGTCCTGATCTCGCTCGTCGGCCTGTTCGCGCTGCTCTACGACTGGCCGTTGAAGTCCACCGTGTTCTCGGTGCTGCCCTATCTGGTGGCGTTCGGGCTGTTGCCGGCGTTCGTGGTGGTCGCCCTGCCCGATCATCCGGCGCCGCCGGCCTGGCTGGTCACGGCGGGTGCGCTGCTCGGCGGCGGCGCGCATTTCGCGAACGTGCTGCCCGATCTCGACGACGACGCGGCCACCGGGGTGCGCGGCCTGCCGCACCGGCTCGGCGCCACCGGTTCCTCGATCGCCGCCGCGGTGCTCCTGCTCGGTGCGACTCTCACGCTGGTCCTCGGGCCGGCCGGGCCACCGTCGTGGGCGGGCTGGGCGGCCGGCGCGGCCGCCGTCGTGGTCCTTCCGCTCGGGTGGTACGCCGCCACGCGCGCATCGGGACGCGGGGTGGCCATGTTCCGGGCGGTGCTGGTGGTCGCGCTGATCGACGTAGTACTGCTGATCTTCAGCGGTCGGGTGGTGTGAATGGACGGGTCGGCGCACAAGCCGGATGGCGGCCCTCTAGGCTGAGCATTACGCCCTAGGTGTCATCTTCTTGGAGGATCGTGATGCGCTCGCTGGGAACCCGCCGCGCCGCTCTGGCCGCGGGTGCTGCGACGGTCGCCCTGATCGCGCTCGGTGCCTGCTCGGCCGGTCAGGTCGCCGAGACCGCCCTGCTGAAGGCGCCGGTCTCGGGGCTGAGCACGCAGAGTCCCGACGGCAGCCTGCTGATCCGCAACCTCCAGGTGATCTACAACAGCCCCATCGGTTACCCGGCCGGCGGCAACGCCCCGCTCGAGCTGAGTCTGTTCAACCAGACCCAGCAGCCGATCACCGTGCTGATCAGCAGTCCGCCGGCGCAGGAGGGCACCGAGGGTGTCGTCTCGGCCCGGCAGGTCGGCGTCGCCACCGCGGCCCGCGTCGGTGAGGCGCCTCCAACGACGGCTCCGTCGCCCGCGACCGACCCGCTTCCTGGGGCCGATCCCTCGGCGTCCGCTCCGGCTCCGGCCGGCCCGGCTCTGCAGCCGGCCAAGTTCACCATCGCGCCGCTCTCCACCGAGTCGTTCCTGCCGGGCGACACCGACTCGCTGCAACTCGTCGGGCTCAGCGACAAGCTGGCCCCGGGCATCTCGGTGAGCCTGGTCATCGAGACCAGCTTGAGCAACCAGCCGATCGTGGTGCAGGCGCCGTTCGCCATGCCGCTGTCGCCGGTCTCGCGTGCCCCGGGCATCGAGCACGAGAACGCCGAAGAGTAAATGTCATACCCCCGGGCTAGCTTGGCGGGGTGACCACTTCGCGCACGGCCGCGTCCCGATCGAGCGGTAAGGCCGCCCGACCGACCTACGTCTGCGACGCCTGCGGGCATCAGCCGCCGAAGTGGCTCGGGCGATGCTCCGAGTGCAACGAGTGGGGCTCGGTGATCGAGTCCACGGTGACCACTCCGCTGGGGGCCGGCCGGGTGGTCAGCTCCCGACTGCCGAGCGAGCCGGCCCGGCCGATCGCCACGATCAGCGCCGCGCCGGCCCGGGCCGTGCCGACCAACGTGAGCGAGCTCGACCGGGTGCTCGGCGGCGGGTTGGTGCCGGGCGCGGTGGTGCTGCTCGCCGGCGAGCCCGGTGTGGGCAAGTCGACACTGCTGCTCGATGTGGCCCAGCAGTGGGCCGCCGGTTCGGGCTCGCCGTCCCTCGTGGTCAGCGGGGAAGAGTCGGTGAGTCAGGTGCGGTTGCGCGCCGAGCGGCTGGGCGCGCTGCACGAGCGGCTCTATCTTGCGTCCGAGAGTGACCTGGGTGCGGTGCTCGGCCATCTCGACGCGGTCAAGCCCGGCCTGCTCGTGCTCGACTCGGTGCAGACCATCTCGGCGCCGGGCACCGAGGGTGTGCCGGGCGGTGTCACCCAGGTGCGGGCGGTCACCGCGTCGCTGGTCGGGGTGGCGAAGGAGCGCGGCATCGCCGTCGTCCTGGTCGGCCACGTGACCAAGGACGGCCAGGTCGCCGGCCCGCGGGTGCTCGAGCACCTGGTCGACGTGGTGCTGCACTTCGAGGGCGATAAGCACTCGTCGTTGCGCCTGGTGCGCGGGGTGAAGAACCGATATGGCGCGGCCGACGAGGTGGGCTGTTTCGAGATGCACGAGGGCGGCATCACCAGCCTGCCCGACCCGTCCGGCCTCTTCCTGACGCGCTATTCCGAGCCGGTGCCGGGCACCTGTGTGACAGTGGCGATGGAGGGCCGGCGGGCGCTGGTCACCGAGGTCCAGGCGCTGATCGGGGCGGAGGTGCAGGGCTCGCCGCGGCGTACTGTCTCCGGCCTCGACAGTGCCCGCCTGGCGATGGTGCTGGCCGTGCTGGAGCGCCGCACCAAGCAGCTCAAGCTCTACAACCGCGAGGTCTTCGCGGCCACCGTCGGGGGCATCCGTCTGGTCGAGCCGTCCGCCGACCTGGCGATGGCACTGGCGGTGGCGTCCGGCGGCCTCGATCTGGCGATGGCACCGCACCTGGTGGCGATCGGCGAGGTCGGCCTCACCGGTGAGATCCGCCGGGTCGGCGCGGTCGGGCGCCGGCTCGCCGAGGCGGCGCGGCTGGGCTTCCGAGCGGCCCTGGTGCCGCCGGGGTGCAAACCGGACAGTGAGTCCGGAGTTCCCAAGGGGATGCAGGTGATCGAGGTCGGCGATCTGCGGTCGGCGTTGCAGTCCGCCGCCAGAGCGTCAGCAGAGCACGGTTCCCGATGACTTTGCGTGACGATTCATCACGCTACGGAGCATTCATCGAACCACGCCTCGTTGACCTGGATGACAGTCCGTAGAATGTCCAGGTGCCGCTCGACCGTGATGGTTCCAAGCCCGCCGCCGCCGCCACTCCCCCGCCGCGCCCCGGCGTCAATGGTTCTGTGCACCGGGCGGCGACCCAGCAGACCCCTGGTCTCACCGGGGGCGGCGTGACGGCCGATCCGCTGCGCGCCAATCTCGCCCTGATGGCACCCGGCACCGCGCTGCGCGACGGCCTCGAGCGCATCCTGCGCGGCCGCACCGGCGCGCTGATCGTGTTGGGCCACGACTCGATCGTGGAAAGCATCTGCACCGGCGGTTTCCCGCTCGACGTCGAGTTCTCCGCCACCCGTCTGCGCGAGCTGTGCAAGATGGACGGCGCGGTCGTGATGTCCAGCGACGGCACCCGCATCATGCGGGCCGCGGTGCACCTGATGCCCGACCCGTCCATCCCGTCCGAGGAGTCCGGCACCCGGCACCGCACCGCCGAGCGGGTCGCCAAGCAGTCCGGCTTCCCGGTGATCTCGGTGAGCCAGTCCATGCGGATCATCGGCCTCTATGTGAACGGCCAGCGGCACGTGTTGGACGACTCGGCCCAGATTCTCTCCCGCGCCAACCAGGCGCTGGCCACGCTGGAGCGCTACAAGTTGCGGCTCGACGAGGTCTCCGGCACGCTCTCCGCACTCGAGATCGAAGACCTGGTCACCATCCGCGACGCGGTCGCCGTGGTGCAGCGTCTCGAGATGGTCCGCCGGATCGCCGACGAGATCTCCGGCTACGTGGTCGAGCTCGGCACCGACGGCCGGCTGCTCGCCCTGCAGCTCGACGAGCTGATGGCCGGCGTCGACGCCGACCGCACCCTGGTGATCCGCGACTACCTACCGACCGGCCGCAAGGCGCGCACCCTCGACGAGGGCCTGGTCGAGCTCGACCTGCTGAGCGCCACCGAAATGATCGACCTAGTGGCGGTGGCCAAGGCGATCGGTTACCCGGGCGCCTCCGACGCGCTCGACGCCGCGGTGTCCCCGCGCGGGTTCCGGCTGCTCGCCAAGGTGCCGCGCCTGCCCACGCCGATCGTCGACCGCCTGGTCGACCACTTCGGTAGCCTGCAGCGCCTGCTCGGCGCCACGGTGGAGGACCTGCAGGCGGTCGACGGGGTGGGCGACGCGCGAGCCCGGGGCGTCCGCGAGGGGTTGTCCCGCCTGGCCGAGGCGTCGATCCTGGAGCGCTACGTCTGACCCACGGCGGGCTAGATCAGCGGGGAACGACGCGGGCTTGATCGACGGGGTGGCGTAGTCAGGCGGCGATGGTCAGCGGGGCCGGGGCGCTCACCAGCGTGCCGAGGCGGGCTCGCAGCTCGAACTGGCCGGGCGGCGGGTTCGGCCCGGCGGAGAGGCTGCCGCTGCAGCTGCTCGACTGCCGGCCGTTCCAGGTCACCTTGAACGTGAGCACCTCGCCCGCCACGAGCTGTCGCACGTTGCTCCGCTTGTCCTTGCTGCAGGTGTCCGACGACCAGTACTGACTCGCACCCTGCTCAAGATAGAGCTCCTGCGGATCGGCCCCCACGTCACGCGAACACGTACGGGAACCGATGTTTTTGATCGTCAGGCCGATCACCAGGGCCGCGCCGCGCTTGATCGTGCTGGTCGCGGGGGTGGGGGTGAGCGCAATCTCGGTGTCGGCGCAGGTGCCGCCGGCCGGGCCGGTCACGTTGGTGTTCTGCCCGTTGGCCGCACCGCCGATGGTCGGCAGGGCCGAGGCGCCGAGCTCCTCGTCGTCATCGTCGCCGGCCGCACCCGGATCGATGTCGCCGGGCGCCGGCAGCGACGGGCCGGAACCACCGGGCACGTCGTCGAGGAAGGACGGTTCGACGCCGGCCGCACCGCTCGCCGGGGCGGTGGTCGGCGACGCGGACGACGGGCCCTTGCCCCGAGGGTCGTTCTGGTCATCACCCGAGCACGAAACGAACAGCACGATGATGCCGAGCAGAACCGCGCCCAGCACAACCGCACGACGCCGCCAGTAGACGGCGGATGGAAGGGGACCAACCGTCGTTCGCATGATGGGGCCCACGGTAAACCCGGACCGGCGGGACCCCCGGCGCGACGCGCCGGTTATGCGATACCGACTCGCTTACCGGACCGTCACAGATAGACCTTGCGCTGGTAGATCGCGTGGGCCCCGGCCACCCGGTCGAGGAAAAGTTTTCCGGCACAGTGGTCGATCTCGTGTTGCAGCGCCCGGGCCTCGAATGCGTCGGTCGTCACGGTCACCGGTTCGCCGCTGCCGGGCAGCGCCGCCTCGACCACCACCCGGCCGGCCCGCTTCACGTCGCCGGTCAGGTCGGGGACCGACATGCAGCCCTCCCGGCCGGCCTTCCACCGGCTCGCCTCGATGATCTTCGCGTTGCAGAGGACGAACGTGCCGTGCGTGGTGGCCGCCTTCGGGTGCGCGGTCACGTCGACCGCGAAGACCTGCGCGCCGATCCCGACCTGCGGCGCGGCCAGACCGACGCAGCCGGGCGACACCCGCATGGTGGCGACTAGGTCGGCGGCCAGCGCAAGCACCTCCGGGTCGGTGGGATCGACCTCGTCGCCGACCGTGCTCAGCACGCTCGCCGGGGCGCTGACCACCGGGAGCACCCGGCCGTCCGGGCCGTTCCACCGCGGAGACGTCACAGGATCTCCGACTCGGCGCGGCGCAACGTCACCTCGACGCCCAGCTCGGCGGCGGCCACGGCGAGGCGCTCGGCCAGCTCGTCGGCCGCGCCGGCGGGCAGGTCGACCTCCGCGATGAGGACGTAGAGCGTGCCGGACAGGCGGGTGCTCAGGTCGGTGATGTTGCCGCCGGCGCCGGCCACCACCCGGGTGACCGCGGAGACGATGCCGAGCCGGTCGGCGCCGTGCACGCTCACCACGTACGGCTCGCCGGAGCCGCCGGCGTCGGCCCCCGGCTCGACCTTGCGGACCGTGGTCAGCACGCCGGCGAGCGGTTCGAGCGCCGCCTCGGCCTCGGCCGCGGTCGGGCCGGTGCAGACCAGGGTCATCGCGAAATGGCCGCGCAACCGGGTCATGGTCGAGTCGGTGAGGTTCGCACCGACCTCGGCCAGCGCCTCGGCGACGTCGGCGACGATGCCAGTCCGGTCCGGACCGATGACTGTGATGGCGAGTTCGTGCACGTGCTTAGAGTAGGACCGCTATGACTTTCGCTGACGACGCCATCGCCTGGTATGACCAGAATGCTCGCGATCTGCCGTGGCGCGAGCCTGGCACCAGCCCGTGGGGGGTGCTGGTCAGTGAGGTGATGCTGCAGCAGACCCCGGTGGTGCGGGTCGAGCCCGCCTGGCGGTCCTGGATGGCTCGCTGGCCGATGCCGGCCGCGCTCGCCGCCGAGCCACCGGCCGAGGCCATCCGGATGTGGGGGCGGCTCGGCTATCCGCGCCGGGCGATGCGACTGCACGCCTGCGCGGTCGCGATGGTGGAGCGGCACGGTGGCCAGGTGCCGTCCGACCTCGATCAGCTGCTCGCACTGCCGGGCGTGGGCACCTACACGGGACGGGCTGTGGCTACCTTCGCGTACGGGCAGCGGCATCCGGTGGTGGACACGAACGTGCGCCGGGTGGTCTCCCGAGCGGTCGAGGGTAAGCCGGACGCCGGCCCGGCCACCACCGCCGCCGACCTGACCGCGATGGCTGAGCTGCTGCCGCTCGACGAGACCCGGGCGGCGCGGGCGAGCATCGCCTTCATGGAGCTCGGAGCGATCGTCTGCACCGCCCGCGCGCCGCGCTGCCCGCAGTGCCCGTTCGAGGCGGTCTGCATGTGGCGGCTGAGCGGTGCACCGGCACTGACCGGCCCGAGCCGCAAACCGCAGCGGTACGCCGGCACCGATCGCCAGGTACGCGGCCTGCTGCTTGAGGTGTTGCGCCACGCCACCGGACCGGTGCCGCGGCAACGCCTGGACATCGTCTGGACCGACGAGGTGCAACGTGCCCGAGCGCTGGCCGGGCTGGTCGAGGACGGTCTGGTCGAGCCGCTGGGCGCCGACGACTTCGTGCTGGCCGGCGACGCCC
>DASWMR010000156.1:0-3182 GCA_036399635.1 Actinoplanes sp.
GACCACGGGGTCGGCGATCTCGCGGTGCCAGGCCTCGGCCCGCTGCCGCACCAGCTCCAGATCGGCTCGGACCGCGGTGTCGGACGGCTTCAGCAGGCTCTCAATCAGGGCGATGAGCCGCTGCTCCTCGGCCTGCCCCGCGGTGTACGGCGCGAGGTTGCCGGCCCGGCCGGTGATCGCGTAGCCGCGGATCCCGGTCTCCTGATCGACCAGGGCGGTATTCAGCGACTCACCGGCGGCCCGCATCGGGGTGGCCCGGTTGAGCGCCTCGTCCAACTGCCGGTTGTGCGCCGCAGCGGTGAAGGCGGCGAAGATGCCCAGCGCGGTCAGCAGCAGGCCGACCGCGACGCACAGCGCAACGATCCGGCGCCGCAGCGTCCAGCGGCGCAGGTCGATCACCCTCATCGACCGACCCCTCTGGAGATCAACAACATCGCGACGTCGTCCGCCAGCGGGCCGCCGTTGGCCTGCTCGGCGCGGCCGACCAGCCAGGCGGGCAGGGCCGCGAGCGGCACCGTCCGGCCGGCCGGCTCGTCCAGCAGGCCGCACAGGCCGTCCACGTCGAGACGCTCGTTGCCCGGCCCGGTGCGCGCCTCGATCAGACCATCGGTGTACATCAGCAGCGACCAGTCCTCGCCGGCGAGCTCCACGTCGGTGGCGGGGGCGGGCTTCGGGCTCACCCCGAGCACGATGCCACCGCGGGCGGCCACCGGGGCAGACCGGCCACCCACCAGCAGGACCGGCGGCGGATGCCCGGCGAGCCGCACGGTGGCCCGGTTGGTAGAGAGGTCGAGCACGATCGAGGCGACCGTGGCGAACACCTCGCGGGCCCGACGCTCACTCATCAGCACCTGCTCCAGCGCGCCCAGGATCTGCTCGTCCGGCACCCCGGCGAGGACCAGCGCCCGCCAGGCCACCCGGAGCTCCACCCCGAGCGCCGCCTCGTCCACGCCGTGCCCGCAGACGTCGCCGACGATCACATGCAGCCTGTTTCCGGCGACCTGGACCACGTCGAAGAAGTCGCCGCCGAGCACGCCCATCGCCCGGCCGGACCGATAGAACGTGTGCACCGAAACCACATCGGTGGACATCAGCGGCTGGGGCAGCAGACCGCGCTCGAGGCGGGCCGACTCGGCCTGCCGCAGCTCGATCTCGCGCAGCCGCTGGGCGTTCTCGTCGGCCCGCTTGCGCTCGATCGCATAGCGCAACGCCCGGGTCAGCAGGACGCCGTCGACCTGCCCTTTGACCAGGTAGTCCTGGGCACCCTCAGCGACCGCGGCCACGCCGAGGTGCTCGTCGGAGCGGCCGGTCAGCACGCAGACCGCGGCGCTGCCGGCCACCGCAAGCAGCTTGCGCAGCCCGTCGATCCCCTCGGCGTCGGGCAGCCCGAGGTCGAGCAGGATGCACTGGATGCCGCCGACCATGCTCCGGGCCTCGCGCAGGCTGGTCGCCACCACCAGGTCGAACGGCGCCGCCGCCTCGTGCAGCAACTCCCGCACCAGGAAAGCGTCGCCCTCGTCGTCCTCGACCAGCAGGACGCGCAGCCGTTCCAGATCGGCCGGGTCCTTGACCGTGGCGCGGGGGGTGACCGAGCGTTCAGTCATGCCGCTCCTCCCGGGACGCGGCCCCGTCGGCGGCCGCGATCCGAGCGGCGTGTTGCGCGATCACCTGACCGAGTATGCCGTGCAACCGGCCGCAGTCGGCACAGTGCAGGTTCTCGTCGAGGCGTCGGCTGCCGCACCCGACGCACTTACCGCGGTCCTCGGGATCGTGATACGAGGCCAGCGCCCGGCACAGGGCACGGATGACGTGGTCACCGACGGCGAAGGTGGCCTCGCCGAACGCGGTGCGCACACCGACGATGGCCACCGGCGGAGCGTCCGGGCTGGGGTCATAGGGTGACACCGCGTCGATGAACTCCGCGATCACGGCGGCGGGGTCGAACGGGGTGCTCATCGGGACAACGCTAGGGCACGCCACAAACGATCTTCGGACTACCCGCCACCGTCCCGAACCCGCTTAGACGACCTCCATGCGTGCCGTGTGGGCGGTGCGGGCAGCGGCTGGGGGTTATCGGCCTCGGCCTCGGCGGCCGGTGGGGGCGTCGAAGCGGAAGTGGACGAAGAGGCGGCCCCAGTTGTCGCCGTCCTTCTCTACTCGGTGGTAGAGCTGCTTGATCTCCTTCTGGTCCAGGAAGCGCAGCACCTTTTTCTTCAGGGCACCGCTGCCCTTGCCTGGGATGATCTCGACGAGGGTGACCTTTTTCTGGATGGCCTCGTCGATGATCCCGCGCAGCGCCTTGTCGATCTCCTGGCCGCGGTTGAAGATCTCGTGCAGGTCTAGCTTGAGTTTCACGTTCACGATCCTACGGAGTTCTGGCCCAGCCACTCCTCGACGCGGTGCACTGCCTCCTGATAGTCGGTGTGCTGCTTCATCGCGGCGGCCAGGCGCAGGTGTGGCAGCGCCTCGCGGAAGCGGCCCGTCCGCTCCAGGGTGCGGCCGAGCACGTGGTGCGCGTAGTGGTCGGACGGGTCGTGCTCGATCAGCACGCGCAGCTGGGCCTCGGCGCCGTTGAGCTGCGCCGAGTTGAAGTATGCCCGGGCCAGCAGCTGGCGCACCGCGGTGTTGTGCGGCTCGGCCTCGACGATCGGCCCGAGCAGGCGGGCGGCACCGAGCGGGTCGCCGGACTCGAAGAAGTAGGTTGCTCTGCGGTACTCCTCGAGAAGATCCACGTGCACGCTCCCCACGCTCGGGCCGCCGCCGGCAAAGAACAACGCTGGCACAACATCGAGCAGACGGCGAGTACTCCGCTGATCCTCCCTTCCTGACAAATCACCACAAAGAGTTACTTGCCCGGCGGACAATGCCCGAGTGGGGGACTCTTCGAATCACCAGGTGTCGGTTGCCCGTCTGAGATTCGGGCGGATGCGTGCCGCCGTCGTCACGGCCGCTCTGGTCGCGCTGTGCCTCACCCTGGCCGGCGGAACCGCAGTGCCGTCGCTCACCGGTCCGGCCTTCCTGATCTCCGGGATGAGCGAGATCCCGTCGCCACCGCGGGGCAGCTCATGGGCACCGGCGCCGCTCGACTCGAACGGGCTGCGGATGGTGGCCGGGGTGGACCGGCAGCAGTTCGTGCTGCACACCGTGGACGGCAACCGGACCTTTCTGCCCGGCGTCGATCT
>DASWMR010000157.1:0-5793 GCA_036399635.1 Actinoplanes sp.
GTCTGCGGGCTGGCAAGCCCGGGCTCGGCGAGCGCGCCGGCCGAGCGGGCGGGCCCTGAGGCGGGGAACGTTGCCTGCCCCTGCGGTGGCGGGCCGGCGTCGGCCAACGTGCAGCCGCTCAACGCCGCGACGCAGGTCACCGCTACCATCAAGGGCGAGTGTGACGGGGGCCTCATCACCCTACGGTGCCACGCGCCGGTGGTCTTCATCCATTCGCCAGACTTGCGATCTTGATCCGTTTGAAGATGGGGCCGCGCGGCGGGGCTGCCGTGCAGGGCGGAGAAACAGCGCGGTGCGAGCTTTGGCGCGGTCCCTGCGGGCCGCGGTCCTCACGGTCACGACACTTCTGACGTACGGCGTACCGCCGGCCTGGGCGCAGGTGCCCGTGGCCCCGGTCATCGCGTGGGCGGCCTGTCCCGAGGACGAGCAGGTGCAGTGCGGCACGATGAAGGTGCCGGCCGACTGGTCCGTCCCCGAGGGCGCCACCACGCTGCTGACCATCGCCCGCCGCAAGGCCACCGACCCCCAGCGCCGGATTGGCGCGCTGCTGGTCAACCCGGGTGGCCCGGGCGGATCGGCGGTGGACTTCACGTTCGGCGCGGCCACCTACTTCGGCGCCGAGGTGCTCAAGCGCTTCGACATCATCGGGATGGACCCGCGCGGGGTGGGCCGCAGCTCACCGGTGCTGTGCTCGCAGGACCTGGTGGACGAGAAGCCCTCGCCGCTGATCGAGACCGAGGCCGAGTACGCCGCGACGATCGACTACAACCGCCGGCTGGCCGCCGACTGCGCGGCGCGCAGCGGACCGGTCTTCGGGCACGTCGACACCGCGAGTGTGGTGCGCGACATGGAGGCGGTGCGGACCGCGCTGGGCGAGGAGAAGATCAGCTTCTACGGCGCCTCGTACGGCACCCAGATGGGCGCGCAGTATTCGCAGTCGTACCCGGAACGGCTGCGTGCCCTGGCGCTGGACGGGGTGATGGACCACAGCGCCGGCCTGGCCAACTTCCTGATCCAGGAGACCGACGCAGCGCAGGACTCGTTCCGGCAGTTCGTCGCCTGGTGCGCCCGCGACACCCAGTGCGTGCTGCGCGGCCAGAACATCGATGCGCTGTGGGTGAAGCTGATGGCCCAGGCACGGGCCGGCAAGCTTGTCGACCCGTACGACCCGAAGTCGAAACTGCGCCTTTCCGACCTGATCGGTGCCGCCTTCGTCGCCTTCTACGACCCGCAGTGGTATTCGTTCGCCTACTACCTGCGCGACGCGGCCGGGATGGGCGAGCCCGGCGAGATGCCGCCGGCGCCGCCCCCGGTCGACATCGTCGACCACAGCTTCCCGGCGGTGTTCTGCGAGGACTGGTACCTGCCGATCACCGGCTTCAAAGACCTGCGCCGCCGCCTGCGGATCCTGGCCGGCCGGGCCCCGCACATGCTGGCCTCGCCGCTGGCGCTCTCCGCGACGACCGGCTGCCTGGGCTGGCCGTCCGCGCCGGACAACCCACAGCGCCCGCTTGTCCCGCCGCGCGGGATGGGCCCGATCCTGCTGGTCAACGCCGTGCACGACCCGGCCACCGCCTACCCGTGGGCGCAGAGCGTGGCCGGCCAGCTGGGCCCCGGCGCCCGGCTGCTCACCTACCAGGGATGGGGCCACGTCATCTACAAGACGAGCCCGTGCGTGTCCGCAGCCGTCGACAAGTACCTGTTGACCCTGACCACGCCGGCGGCCGGCACGACCTGCGCGGCGGTCGCGCCGCAGCCGTACGGGGTGGGGTGATCGGTGGGGCCGGTGGGCAAAGGTTGACCAGGACGCGTACCGTTAGCCAAGCTAACTAGCTCTGCCGTTCCTGGAGGCGCCGTTGAGTCGCCGCGCCCCCCGCGCGTCCATCGATCCGGACGTCCGCAAGACCTGGCTCCGCCGGGCCCTGCCGTTGGTCAAGGCCCACCGTGGCCTGCTCATCACGTCACTGGTGCTGTCCTTCGCCGGGCTGATCGTGCAGGTGCAGATCCCCAACCTGGTCCGGCTCGGCATCGACCGGGCGATCGTCGACCACTCCGGCCGACTCGCCACCTATGTCTGGTGGATCGTCGGTTTCGCCCTGGTCCAGGGCCTGATCAACTTCCTGGCCCGGCTCTACCTGCTGCGCACGGCGTACGAGCTGGAGTACGACCTGCGCAACATCGTCTACGCCCACCTGGCCCGGATGCCGTTCGGCTTCTACGACCGGGTGCAGTCCGGCGAGCTGATGTCGCGGTCCGGCTCGGACATCCGGGCCGTGCAGATGTACCTCGCGTTCGGCCCGTCGATCCTGGTGCAGTGCCTGATCGCGGTGGTGGCGTTCGGGTTGATGCTCTCGGTCAACGTGCCGCTGGCGATCGTCGCGATGGCCACCATGCCGATCATCGGGGTGCTCGGCGTCAGCATGCGCAAGGCGGTCTTCCCGGTCTCCTGGCTGATCCAGGCCCGGCTGGCGCACCTCGCCACCGTGGTCGACGAGAACATCCAGGGGGTACGCATCGTGAAGGCGTTCGCCGCGGAGGGGCGCCAGCTGCGGACCCTCGCGGAGAGCGCCGACCGGATCCGCTGGGCCTACCGCCAGGACGCCCGGATCCGCAGCCGGTGGAACCCGATCCTGGACAACCTGCCCCGACTCGGCCTCGCCCTGGTGCTGCTGATCGGCGGCATCATGGTGCTCGACGGGCACACCACGGTGGGCACCATCGTGGCGTTCAACTCCTACGTGCTGATGCTTCAGCCGCCCTTCCGGATGCTCGGCATGATGATCATGATGGGGCAACGGGCCTCGGCGTCCGCCCGCCGGATCTACGAGATCCTGGATACTCCGAGTGATGTCGTGGAAGCCCCGGACGCACTCGACGTGCCGCTGCGCGGGGATCTTGCGTTTGTCGGCGTCTCCTTCGCGTACCCGAACGGGACCTTGGCTCTTGATGGTCTTGATCTTCGGATCAAGGCCGGCGAGACGGTGGCCGTGGTGGGCGGCACCGGTTCGGGCAAGTCGACGCTGGGGCGGCTGGCCGCGCGGTTCTACGACGTGACGGCGGGCAGCGTGACGCTGGACGGGCACGACGCGCGCACGCTGCGGCTCGCCGCGCTGCGCGACCAGGTGGGCATCGTGCCGGACGAGCCGTTCCTGTTCTCGCTCTCGATCCACGACAACATCGCCTACGGCCGGCCGGAAGCGACCCGCGAGGAGGTTGTCGCGGCGGCCTCGGCGGCGGGTGCGGACGGGTTCATCCGCGAGCTGCCGGAGGGGTACGACACGGTGGTGGGGGAGCGCGGCTACACGCTCTCCGGCGGGCAGCGGCAGCGGATCGCGATCGCCCGGGCGCTGCTGGTCAACCCGCCGGTGCTGGTGCTCGACGACGCGACCAGCGCCATCGACGTGACAGTCGAGCAGCGGATCCACGCCTCGCTGCGCGAGCAGATGCGCGGCCGGACGACGCTGATCGTGGCGCATCGGCTCTCCACGATCAGCCTGGCCGACCGGGTGGTGCTGATGGAGCGGGGCCGGGTGATCGCCGACGGTACGCACCAGTCGCTGCTTGCTTCCGAGCCGCGGTATGCGCAGGTGCTCGCCTCGCGCCCCGACCTCGTTTCGGAAGAGGAGATCTCTGCGTGACGATGTTCGGTGGGGGATTCGGCGGGTTCAACGTCGGCGGGCGGCCAACCATGGGGCTCGCCGGGCGCAAGGGCAACGGCCTGCCGTTCGCCGGCATTCCGGAGGACCTGGCCGAGGGGGTCGCCAAGCTCGAGGCGAGGGAACCGGCGCACGGCGACCCGGATGTGGCGTTCGAGCCGGCCGGCGACACTGGCGGGCACATCTCGCTGGGCCGGCTGCTGGCCGGCCGGCCAGCGCTGCTGGCCGCCGCGTCGCTGGCGATCCTGGTGGAGACCTTGCTGCTGCAGGCCGGTCCGTACCTGCTGCAGGTCGGCATCGACCACGGCATCGCCGCCCGCGACCTGCGGATGCTGATCATCGCGACGGCCTGCTTCGTCGCCGCCGTGGTGCTCACCGGGGTGGCCACCGCGGTGCGGATGCGCAAGAGCGGCATGCTCGCCGCGTCCGCCACCCGCGACCTGCGCATCCGCATCTTCGCCCACCTGCAGCGGATGTCACTGGACTACTACACCCGGGAGAAGGCCGGGGTCACCATGACCCGGATGACCTCCGATGTGGAGTCGCTGCAGAACCTGCTGCAGGACGGCTTCGCCCAGTTCCTGATCCAGGGCCTGACCATGGTCGTGGTCACCGCGGTGCTGTTCCACTACAACACCGAGCTGGCGATCATCACGCTGGCCCTGGTGGTGCCGCCGCTCACCGCGGCGTCGCTCTGGTTCCGGCACGCCGCCGACCGCGGCTACAACCGGCAGCGGGACACCATCGCCGCGATGTTCGCCGACCTCGCCGAGAGCCTCAACGGGGTACGCGTGGTGACCGCGCACAACCGGCAGGACCGCAACGTGGTCGCGCACCGCGAGGTGGTCGGCGCCTACCGGGACGCCAACGACTGGACCGGCCGGATCAACGCGGTCTACGGCCCCGGCACCTCGGTGATCGGGCTGATCGCGATGGCCGTGCTGCTGCTGATCGGCGGCCGGATGGTGCAGCGCGGCACGCTGACCATCGGGGAGTTGACCGCGTTCGTGCTCTACATCAACGCGTTCTTCCAGCCGGTGCAGCAGCTGGTGCAGATCTACACCCAGTACCAGCAGGGCAAAGCCGCGATCTCCAAGATCCGCGGACTGTTGTCTTCGGTGCCGTCGGTCCGTCAATCGCCTTCCGCCGTGGAGTTGCCGCCAGTCCAGGGCGAGATCGTCTTCGACGACGTGACGTTCGGCTACGTGGTCGGCCGGCCCGTCCTTTCGCACGTCACGCTGCGCATCGCGCCGGGTGAGACGGTCGCCTGCGTCGGTCCGACCGGTGCGGGCAAGTCGACGTTGGCCAAGCTGGTGACGCGGTTCTACGACCCCACTTCCGGAAATATCCGGATTGATGGGCATGATCTGCGAGACGTCACGGTCGGGTCGCTGCGCCGGCAGATCGGGGTGGTGCCGCAGGAACCGTTCCTGTTCGCCGGCACACTGCGCGACAACATCGCGTTCGCCCACCCGGAGGCCTCCGACGCCGAGGTGTGGGCAGCCGTGGACGCGGTCGGATTGCGCGATCTGGTGGAACGGTCACCAGAAGGATTGGACACCCCGCTGCACGAGCGCGGGCAGTCCGTCTCCTCCGGCGAGCGGCAGCTGCTCGCGTTGGCCCGCGCGTTCCTCGCCGAGCCGCGGGTGGTGGTGCTCGACGAGGCCACCTCCAGCCTCGACCTGCGCTCCGAGCTGCGGGTGGAGGCGGCACTGGACGCGCTGCTCGACGGGCGTTCGGCGATCCTGGTCGCGCACCGGCTCTCCACCGCGATGCGCGCCGACCGGATCCTGGTGGTCGACGACCATCGGATCGTGGAGTCCGGTTCGCACGCTTCGTTGGTCGCGGCGGGTGGCCGGTATGCCGCCATGTACGAGACTTGGGCGGCGCATTCGTAGGTTCTCTGGTAGGCAGTGGAGGTCCCCATCCAACCGCCCCGCCCATCGCCCAAAGCGGACTGAAGACGGTCTGCCACCTACTTCGGAGGATCGATGCGGATCTTGCCGGTACTCGCCGTTGTGTCACTTACTTCCGTGTTCGTCGCGGCGCCCGCGTCGGCCGCGCCGGCACCTACCCTGGGCCCCACCGCCAGCGGTTACGGCGGCGCGGTGTCGACCGTGGACCCGACCGCCACCGC
>DASWMR010000158.1:0-3878 GCA_036399635.1 Actinoplanes sp.
CGGCACCGCGGCTTGCGGCACCCAGACCCGCTCTGGCTATCACACATCTCCCTGAGCGTCCTAGGAACCTGGTCTGATATTGCCGAACATGCCGCGGCACCGCGGCCAACAATCCCGGCCGGGCGCGACCGTCATGATCAAGAACAACGATGCCACCGCGACCCGCTCCGATGTGGTCGGTAGGCGGCTTGCCCGAGCGCTGACGTCGGTGCCGGTGGGAACCGTGGGCCATGCACGGTGTCGTGGTGAGGCCGATGCTACTGAGCGCGGCGGCGGAGTGGCAGGATCGAGCGCATGGATCTCGGACTCGCTGACCGCGTTTTCATCCTCACCGGGGCCTCGCGAGGTCTCGGCTTTGCCACGGCGCAGGCGCTCGTCGCCGACGGCGCGCGGGTGGTGATCTCGTCGCGCGATCTGGAGCGGGTCGGTGACGCCGTCGACGAGTTGGGCGGTGACCGCAGCGCGGCAGGCGTTGCGGTCGACCTGACCGATCCCGAGACGCCGCGCGAGCTGGTGGATACGGCGATGGACCGTTTCGGCCGGCTGGACGGCGCACTGATCTCGGTGGGCGGGCCGGGCCGCGGCACCGCCGCCGGGATGAGCGATGGCCAGTGGCGCGAGGCGTTCGAGACAGTGTTCCTGGGTTCGGTGCGTGCCGCCCGCACGTTCGCCGCGGCGCTGCCCGAGGGCGGCGCGATCGGGCTCGTCCTGTCGACTTCGGTGAAGTCGCCGGTGACCGGGCTTGGCCTGTCCAACGGGCTGCGGCCCGGGCTGGCGATGGTCGCGAAGGACATGGCGGACGAGTTCGCCCCGCGCGGCATCCGGGTGGTCAGTCTGCTGCCCGGCCGGATTCTGACCGACCGCACCCGGGAGCTGATCGAGGCGAGCAGCGACCCGGCGGGCGCCGCCGCCGACGTCGCCGAGACGGTCCCGCTGGGCCGGATGGGCGAGCCGGCCGAGTTCGGCCGGGTGGCCGCGTTCGTGCTCTCCCCCGCCGCGAGCTACCTGACCGGCATCGTCATCCCGGTCGACGGCGGCGCCCTCCGCACGCTGTGACCACCCCGCCACCGACGGGCAAACCCACGCCCGCCGGAAGCACCCCGCCACCCGCGAGGCCCGCCGGAAGCACCCCGCCGCCGCTGCGCAAACCCACGCCCGCTGCGAGCACCCCGCCACCAGCAAGGCGCAAACCCACGCCCGCCGGAAGCACCCCGCCACCGGCGCTGCGCAAACCCACGCCCGCCGAGGTGGCGGCGGCGGCCGGGCGCACCATTCCGGATCTTGTCGGGCCCGACCTGCGGGTGCTGTTCGCCGGCATCAACCCGAGCCTCTACTCGGCCGCCACCGGTCACCACTTCGCCCGGCCGGGTAACCGCTTCTGGCCGGCTCTGCACCGCTCCGGCTTCACCGACCGCCAGCTGCACCCGTCGGAACAGTCTGCCCTGCCCGCCGCCGGGCTCGGCATCACCAACGTGGCCGCCCGGGCCACCGCCCGCGCCGACGAGCTCGCCCCGCACGAGCTGGTCGAGGGCGGCGCGATCCTGGCCGCACTCGTTGAGCGGTGGCGGCCCCGCTACCTGGCTGTGCTGGGCGTGACCGCCTACCGCGTCGCGTTCGGCCGGCCGACGGCGAAGATCGGCTCGCAGGCGGAGACGCTCGGCGGCGTACCGGTCTGGGTGCTGCCCAATCCGAGTGGCCTGAACGCCCACTACGACCTCCCGCGGCTGGCTGCCGAGTTCGCAGCCCTGCGCGAGGCGACCGGCTACGGGGACGGCCCGGCGGATACGGTGGCGGCATGGCGACCCAGATGAGCGACCTGTTGGCAGCGGCGGCCGAGCGGACCATCCCGGTGGTCCGGGCCATCCGCGACGACCAGCTGTCCGAGCCGACACCCTGCGCCGACTTCGGGGTGCGTGACCTGATCAACCACCTGTTCCTGGTGGTGGTCAACTTCCAGGCGTTGGCCGCTCAGAAGCCGGCCGACTTCAGCAACACGCCGGATGAGGTGCACGGTGACTGGCGCGGCCGGTTCGCCGCGGAGACCGGGCGGCTCGTCGAGGCCTGGTCACACCCGGAGTCCCTCGAAGGGGTCTCGGCCGGCATGGGTCTGCCGCAGGAGACGGTCGGTCAGATGGCCCTGCTCGACCTGACCGTGCACGGCTGGGATCTCGCCCGGGCCACCGGCCAGCCCTACACGCCTGACCCCGCCGCGGTGGCGACGCTGCACCCGATGGCCGAGCGGATGGGCCCGCAGGCGCGGTCGATGGGTGTCTTCGGTGCGCCGGTCGAGGTCGCCGCGGACGCTGACGACTTCGACCGGCTGCTCGCCGTCACCGGGCGCCGCGGAGACACCCGCTGAGCACCTAGACTCTGTCTGGTGGATCACGGGTCTGTCTGGTGGATCACGCGGGAGCGAGGCGAGGCCCACCAGAAGACTCAGGGCTCGACCGTCCGCGCGGGCACGGTGACGATCTCGACATCGTCGCCGTGGCGTGCCTGGTCCGGCGCGGCGGCCGCGAACTGCGTGCGGTAGAGCTCGGCGTAGAGGCCGCCGGCGGAGACCAGCTGCGCGTGCCGACCGCGCTCGACGATCCGGCCGTCGTCGAGGACCAGGATCAGGTCGGCCGCCCGGATCGTGGAGAGCCGGTGCGCTATGACCAGGGCTGTCCGGCCGGTCAGCGCCACCGACAGCGCCCGCTGCACGGCCGCCTCGGACTCGCTGTCGAGGTGGGCGGTGGCCTCGTCGAGGATGACGATCGACGGGTGTTTGAGCAGCAGTCGGGCGATCGCTATCCGCTGTTTCTCGCCGCCGGAGAAGCGGTAGCCGCGCTCGCCCACCACTGTCTCCAGCCCGTCCGGCAGGGCCGCCACCAGGTCGGCGACCTGCGCCCCGCGCAGCGCCGCCCACACCTGCTCCTCGGTCGCCTCGGGCCTCGCGTACCGCAGGTTGGCGGCGATCGTCTCGTGGAACAAGTGGGCGTCCTGGGTGACCACGCCGATCGTGTCGCGCAGCGAGCCCAGCGTGGCGTCGCGCACGTCGACCCCGCCGATCAGCACCGCGCCCTCGGTCACGTCGTAGACCCGGGAGAGCAGCATCGAGGTGGTCGACTTGCCGGCGCCGGACGGGCCGACCAGAGCGACCAGCTGGCCGGGCTCGACGGTGAAGTCGACGCCGCGCAGCACCGGCGCGTTTTCGGTGCGGTCGAGGGTGACCACGTCCTCGAGGGTGGCCAGCGAAACCTCGCCGGCACTCGGGTAGCGGAAGTGCACGTCGCGGAACTCGACCCGGCCGGCGCCCGCGGGGAGGTCGGTGGCATCCGGCTTCTCCTCGATGCCGGGCCGCAGATCGAGCACCTCGAAGACCCGGTCGAAGGAGACCAGCGCGCTCATCACGTCGACGCGCACGTTGCTGAGCGCGGTCAACGGTCCGTACAGCCGGGTGAGAAGTAACGCCAGGGTGACCACCGTGCCGGCCGTGACGCTCCCGGTGACCGCGAGCCAGCCGCCCAGGCCGTAGGTCAGCGCCTGCGCGAGCGAGGCGACAAGCAGCATTGCCACGAAGAACGTGCGGGAGAACATCGCCTGTTGAACACCGATGTCGCGGACGCGCTCGGCTCGCTCGCCGAATCTCGCGGCCTCCGCCTCCGGCCGGCCGAACAGCTTGACCAGCAGCGCGCCGGAGACGTTGAACCGCTCGGTCATCGTCGCGTTCATCTGGGCGTCGAGGTTGTAGGACTCCCGGGTGATCTCGGCGCGCTTTTTGCCGACCCGGCGGGCCGGGATGATGAAGACTGGCAGCAGCACCAGCGACAGCGCGGTGATCTGCCAGGACAGGCTGAACATCACCGCCGCGGTGAGGACCAGCTGGATGACGTTAC
>DASWMR010000159.1:0-7177 GCA_036399635.1 Actinoplanes sp.
CAGCACGGTCGGGTTCCGCAGGTCTGCGCGGCTGCCCTGGGCCGACCACACCACCTTCGCCGGGATACTCAGCCCGATCGGCGCGACCAGCGCGTAGCGGACCGCATCGATGCCACCATCCGTGGTCACCGCGACCGCCAGGTCCCGGAGCTGGCCGGCCTGGTTGACCGTGCGCAGCGTCTGGGCGACCGAAGGGTCGCCCAGGTGGGCGGCCGCGACCGCGGCGAGATCCTCGACCGTTGCGGGCCGGGCCAGGTCACGCAACACGGCACCGACCGTGGTGGTGAGCTGTCGCAGCTGGTGGTTGACGTAACCGATCTGCTCGTCCGGCACGCGACCGCCATCTCGGCCGGCGCGGCGCCGACGCACGTTCTGTTCGAGCGACGTCTCGACGATCATGCCGACGTCGCGGACACCTCGGACGATCGCCGGTGGTTGTTCCACGGCACCCGGACCCGGCTCGGTCACCGTGTGGGCGACGTTGCGAGCCAGCGCCACCCACCCGACGGTGTCCCGGTTCCGCAACTCCGGATCGGGATGGCCACGGCTGCGCAGCGTGTCCCGCAGGTGCACGTGCAGGGTCGTGAGGTCCAGCAACGCGGCCGGGCCCGGTATGCCGCCGGTCAGGGCCTCGACCAGCGCGCCGGTGAAGGCGGTGTACTCGGCGCCGGACTGGGCGTACGCGCGGGTGAAGGCGTCCGTGGCGGTCAGCACGCAGGCACCCTCGATCATCGACTGGTTGGCCACCACCTGGGCGATGCTCTCGCCGGTCGGGGCCATCCGGTCCAGCCCGGCCCGGCCCGCATAACAGCAGTCCAGGATGATCACCTTGCGCCGGGCCCGGGTTGCGGTGTGCACGAGCTGGTTCCGCAGCCAGGCGTACGGGAGTGAGGTGTACATCCGAGCCGGGTCGGAGCGCGGCAGGGTGAGCATCAGCTCGTCGGACTGCTCGCTGATCAGGCCGTGTCCGGCGTAGTACACGACTATGGTGTCGGTGGCCGCCATCGCGGCGGACCGCACCGCGTCCAGCGCCTGCTCGACGCCGTCCGGCTGATGCAGCACCGTGCGATTGGCTGCCGGTAGTCCCCACAGCGTCTCGTTCGCGAATGCGCGATCGAGCCCGTGCAGATTGCGCTCGACGGCCGGCAGGTCATGCAGCGACGCCGCGGTGAAACGCGACGTTCCCATCAGGACCGCGTACGACGTGGCAGTATCCGGAAGTACCGGCAACGGGGGGCTCACCCGGGCGCGCCGGAGCCCTCACCGGGCGTTTCGGGATCAGCGGCCTCGGCGGCCTCGGCCAGCTGCCGCAGCTCCGCCGCGGTCGGCTCGGTGATCCGGACGCTGATGTCGTTGACCACGATCGTGACGTCCGGTTTGGACGGCCTGGAGGAGCGCCACGCGGCCACCGACGTGGCGAGGCTGGCGAGCGCGATCAGGTTGCTGACCACGACGTCGATCGTCTCCACCGGGCCCATCAACTCGGCGGCCGGCCGGCGATTCAGGGCGACGCGGATGCCGTCCCGAGGATCACGGTTGCCGCCCACCCACCGAAAGAGACTCAGCATGGTGTCGTGCTCGAGTTCGGCGCCCACCCGGGCGTTAATAGTCAACAACCGGTCACCCTCCACCAGAGAACGAATCTCGTCAAATGCCACCCGAACGCGGTTTGACGATATATCTGTCGTGCGACACAGTTGACGGCCAGGATGTCCGCGGCCCGGCTCGACGATCCGGCCTGGAAGAACAGTCCAGGAGAGTAGATGGCGAACCGGACGAGCACTCCGCTCGGACGAACCACCGCGGTCGAGTTGGTCCGCGAGCTGATGATCCGCCCGATCGACGACGACGGGCGACCACAACCGGCGCGCCACCCGGTGTTGGTGCTGGAGGGACCGGCCGGTGCCGGGATCACCACGGTGTTCGAGTGGGTGGCGGACAATGTCAACGAACGCGTCCCGTTCGTACTGATCGACTTTGAGCGCCATCGCCGAGCCGGCGTGGTCGAGGTGCTGGCCGCCGTCGCCGGCTCGTTCGGCCACCGCGCCGGACGCTATTCCGCTTTTCGCTTCCCCCGGTTCGCGCTAGGCCTGCTCGCCGCCGATCCCGACCCGCAGGCGGCGACCATCGGGCGGCGCCGCTCGCACGCCGACCTGCACGCCGTGATCCGCCACACCGCCGGTCGAACCGCGGTACGCACGACCGCGGTGGACCTGTCGCGCCCGGGCGTCCGGCTGATTCAGCGGGCACAGCGGGCCGCCGACGCGCTGCCGGTGAACCTCGAGCGGGCCCGTGCCTGGTTCGGCGACCAGGACGAAGGCCTGCGGGTCGACCCGGGCGAACAGCTTGAGGCGTTGCACGATCTGGCGAGCGCGGGCGGCCGGGACGCGACCGACCAGGTCGCACGGATCCTGTGCGGTGCCTTCCTGGCCGACCTGCGGGACAACTTCGCGAACCGCCGGCTGGCCGACGAATGGTCGATGAACTGCCTTCTGCTGGCGGACAACGCCGACCTGCCCGCGGCACAACACTTCCTGCGGACCGTGGTGGACCGCCGCCGCCAGCAGTTCGAGATCACCAAACAGATTGATCCACTCACGATGGTCGCCGGCAGTGGTGGTGACCTGCTCGCCCAGGTTTCCGGCGATGAGCAGGCAGCGCTCGATCCCAGCGATCTGAGCTACGCCGAGTTCGTACAGCATTCCCGGGCCGGCCACCCGCTGTGGCTCGCCTACCGGCTGCCCGCCTTCTCCGATGCCGAGGTCCAGTCGCTGGTCACCAGCTCCGCGCCACGCGTACCGAGGCAACGTCAGCTGTCGTCGATGATCCGCGGGCTGACCCGAGGCCATCCGAAGGCGGTGCGTTCCGCCCTGGATGTCGTCGTCCAGCAGACCCGGAGCCTGAAGCCGGCGGTTCTGGCCGACGTCCGGTTCCAGCCGCTCGACCTGCTGACCGCGCCGGCCACCGATGCCACCGACCCGTCCGTTTCGACAGTCGAGGACCAACTCCGGCGTGGCCTGCTCGGCGCCGCGCCGGCCGACTCGGTGCGGGACCTGATCACCTTGTCGGCCGCACGCAGCCGGCAGCACGGACATCGGCTGGCCGAGACGCTCAAGTTGGCCGCCGCCGGGATCCCGCGCAGCGTCGAACTGGCGCTCTGGACCGGCGACGGGCGGCCGTCGATGGCCCGGTGGCTGCTGCTGCGCCAGCTCGCGGGCCGCGGCGACGACCACGCGCTCAGCTGGTCCGCCGTGCACCGGGAGCTGCAGCGGATCAGCCAGCAGGACGGGTCGGAGGAGGACGAGTTCTACTACGCGCTGGCCGATCGGGACATCGCCACCGTCGTGCGGCACCTGGCCCAACGGCTGCGCGAGGAGTCCGCCGGCACCTGGCTCGACGCGCTGACGTCGGTCACCGTGGCGCCGAACCCGACGGCACGCCGCGGCCCGGCCTTCGAACAGCTGAACGCGGAGGCGGACCGTGCGGGCTCGGCCGACCGTGCGGTGGCGCGGATCGTGGCGGGCCGGTGGATCCTGGCCGATCCGCTCACCGGACCGGATCGAAAGTCCGTCCACCTGGACCTCGCGGCAAGTTTCAACGCGATCGTCACCGCGGCGCTCAGCGACGGGGGGCGCTTCCACACCGAAGCGAGCCAGCACCACAGGGAGGCCGAGGAATGGGACTGAACGACGGCGACACGTCCGACTTCTTCCAGCCGGCGCCCACTCGCCCGGCCCGGCGGCGGGCGGTCCGGCACAAGGCGGCCGCCTCGATCGTGGTGGTGCTGCTCGTGGTGGCGCTGGTCCTCGTCGGCTGGCAGACCTACCTGAACAGTTGCCGCGGCTTTGCCTGGCCGGACCGGGCGCTCACCCGCTCCGACGGCGAATGCATCGGCTGGTACGACGAAAAGGCGTTCGCCTACTTTCCGGGGATCGCCGACATCACCGACCGGATCGCGTCCGAGAACAGGCGGGTCTCGGACACCGGCAATCCGTACGTGCGGGTCGCGGTGTTCATGCCGCTCACCGCGCGCGACCTGGGCGACGCGATGACGCCCGAGACCATTCGGCACAGTCTGGAGGGTGCCCACGTCGCCCAGCTCCGGGCGAACACACCAGCCGAGATCCTCGCGACGGCGCCGCTGATCCAGCTCGTACCGGTCAACATCGGCCGTGACCAGAAGCAGTGGTCGCGGATGCTGCCGGTGGTCTCGTCGATGGCCAGGGCCGGAAAGCATCCGCTGGTCGCCGCGGTCGGACTCGGAGTCAGCCTGGCCGCGACCAAGGAAGCGGCCGACGCGCTGAGCGAACTGCCGGTGCCGGCGGTGGGTGCGGTAATCACCGCGAACAATGTGACCGCGAAGAACATGTTCGTCGTCTCACCATCCAACCTGGACTACGTGAACGCGTTGCGCGAGCACATCACCGCCACGGCGGAGACAGCGGCCGCCAAGAAGGCCGGCAACGATCCGCCGCCGATCAGCGCGGACCGGAAAGCGCTGAAGTCCGGGACCGCGATCCTCGTCTACGACACCACCGAGGGCGACAACTACGCGACCACGCTGGCAGACTCCTTCCGGACGCAACTGCCCGGCTACCTCGACGGCCGTGAGGTCGGGTTCAAGGGATCGATCCAGCCGAACGGCGAAATCACCGCCGACTTCGGCCCGGTCCGCACCACGCTCTGCCTGACCGAGGCGGACATGATCTTCTACGCCGGCCGCGACCGCGACCTGACCAGCCTCATCACGGCGGTGGCCACGCGCAAGTCCTCGTGCAAGACCGTCAAGAAGCTCACCATCCTTACCGGCGCCACCGGCCTCGCCGAGTTTCAGCGGGACCAGCCCCTGCAGGACCAGATGCGCAAGAACGACATCACGGTGATCGACGCGTCCGCCACCTACGCGAGGCGATGGCTGAGCGGCGCGGAGGCCCCGCCGGGATTCGACGCCTTCCGGACGGCGTTCGAGAAGTACGCCGCCGCGACCCGGCAGACCGTCGATGTGCTCGACGACGGTTACCTGATCATGCATCACGACGCGGTGCTGGCCGTGGTCACGGCCGCCCGCACCGCGGTGATCGACCAGAAGGACAACAAGGAGCCGGTTGCCAAGGACGTCCTGCGTACCCTCCGAAACCTGAACGTTCCGCCGGCCGTCGTCCGGGGAGCAAGCGGAGACATCGGATTCAACGGCACCAGTGGCTGGCCGCACGGCAAACCCGTGCCGATCATCGAAATCCCCGAGCCGCAGCAGGCTGCCGCCAAGCCGCCACCGGTCTACCTGTCCCCATAGCGCGGCGAGGTTCGGAGGTCTTCCCAGCAGCGCGGTGGTGACGGCCGCCCTGGCCGGCACCCCCGGGCTGCTGGACGACGGTGTGTCAGCCGATCGGGTTCCAGCCGTCGGAGCCGGCCAGGTACTTCTGCGGGGTGTAGCTCGGCGCCTGCGCGTCGGTGAGCTGCTTGCGGTTGCTGTTCACGGTCGCGCCCGCGCCGGTGTTCTTGTACTCGGAGAACCGGGCGTTCGTCCACGAGTTGCTGGACATGTCGATCCACGGCTGCGCAGTCGCGATGGTGGCGCTGAGCGACGACTCGCGGAACAGCACCTGCGCGGTCGGGCCCCACGGGCGGCCGAGCTGGGTGGTGTTGTTCGTCGCGCCGGTGATCGTGCTCTTGTAGATCAGGAAGCCGTACGTGTTCGCGGCCGGCGTCCGGGCTGCCGTCAACGGACCGCCGGTGGACCGCTTCTGGTAGATCGAGGTCGCATTGAAGACCGCGGTCGCGTCGCCGAAAATGAAGTCGACGGTGCCCTCGACGTACGAGTTGGTGATGTATTGCCGTTGGGTGTTGGCCAGCAGGGTGTCCTGGTTGCCGAGGAACCGGACGTTGCTGTAGATGCCCTTGTCGCCGTTCATGTTGATCGCGACGGCCTGGCTGCCCACGCCGTAGTCGTTGGAGAAGGTCAAGTTCGTGGCGATGAACTCCTTCGCCGCGACCGTCACCGTGGCACTGCCGAAGGTGCCGAAGCCGCCCGCGTTGCTGCGGTTGTTGACGATCACCACGTTGCTCGGACCGGAGCCGGTGCCGTTCAGCGTGATGTACGGCTTGTTCGACGGGATGCTGACGATCTCCCGGTAGGTGCCGGCCTTAATGTTGATCGTGGCCCGGCTGGCGTTGTTGGCGGCGACCGCGTCGACCGCGGCCTGCACAGTCTGGTACTGCCCGCTGCCGTCCGCCGCGACGGTCAGCGTGGTGGCGGCCTCGGAGGACAGCGCGGTCACGCCGACCATGGCGGCGGCGGTGACGACGACTGCGGCAGCCGCGGCCGGCCATTTCATTCTGGTCAAGGCAAACTCCTTGCGGGTACGTCCGGGAGCGGTACGCGTCGCCTCGCCGTCAGCACGCGTACGGCGACCCGGAATCGCCCCATGCCGGTCGGTGCCGTCGCGGCGGTGGATCGCCCGGCACCGCCTCTTTCGGCGGCATCAGCGGCCGGCACCAGTCGAGGACTCGAAGTCCGCGGGACCACTCGGCGACGGCTGCGCATCGCAAACCCTACGACCGCCGACCGATCGGGTCAATCGATGTAGATAAATATGGTGAGATCCCCCGGCGCCGGACATCTATACCGCGCCATGTACTTTATCTGATACAGTAATCTTCGTGATAAGAACTGGGCAGCCATGATCAGGACTGGACAGGAGGACGTCCTCGCGGCGGACCTGCTTCGTGGCCATACCGACTCGATCGTGTTGGCGGCGCTGCGCAGCGAGGACCGCTACGGGTTCGAGATCTTCAAGTGGATCCGGGAGGCCACCGGCGGGCGACACGAGATCAAAGAGGCGACTCTGTACGCCACGTACCGCCGGCTTCTGAAGGACGGCCTCATCGAGTCGTACTGGGGTGACGAGAGCCAGGGCGGCCGACGCAAGTATTACCGGATCACCGACGCGGGCCGTGCCGTCTACCAACGCAACGTCGTGGCCTGGGCACTCACCCGCGACCTCATCGACACCCTGCTCGACCTCGACCGGGACGCCGGTCCCCGCGACTCGGCCTTCGGAGGGCGTTCATCGTGACCAACCCCAACGACACCACGGACGTTCACCGCCTGCTCGACGAGGCATTCGCGGGCATCGAGATGACGTCCGACCGGCAGGACCTGAAGGAGGAGGTCCGC
>DASWMR010000160.1:0-7925 GCA_036399635.1 Actinoplanes sp.
CCCAGGCCACCAGCCGCTCGTCCGGGCCGAGCGCGGGGCGCAACGCCGCCGGGAGCTTGGGTCGTCGCCGAAGGAAGTTCACAGTCCACCTGCCGCCTGTTCGCGCAGGGCGCGTGCCTGCTGTTCGAGCGAGAAGAGTTCGCCGGCCAAGGCCAGGTATTCATCCTTGTGTGCGACCGGGTTCAGCCGCTGCACCTTGGACTTGAGATCACGAATCCGGGTGGTCACCGCACCGACCTGCAGCCGGGCCATGGTGATCTGCACGTACCGCGGATCGACCGCGCCGTCCACGTGCAGCGGCTCGACGGCGAGCTCCGAGACCAGGGCCTTGCCGCCCAGGTCGGCGCAGGCGTCGCGGACCTTCTCGATCCACACCACGCCGCCGGACGAGGCCGACGACGCACCGCCGGCGGCCATGATCGCCTGGCGGAGTGCCTGGTAGACGTCGTCGCCGTAGTTCTCCGGGCCGACCACGTCGAACATCGGCCCGGCCAGCACCGGCTCCTGCAGGGCCAGCTTGAGCGATTCGCGCTCGACCAGCCGCTGCGGTGCGGCGATGTGCCGCTGGCCCGGCCGAGCCTCGGTCGACTCACCACGGACGGCCGCGTTCACCGCGCGCTGCACCGGCTCGAGATCCATACCGAGGTCGGCGGCGAGCTTACGGGCGTACTCGGGCCGCTTCTCCCGGTCTTTGATCTTGGCGACCAGGGGGGCGGCACGGCGCATCGCCTCCACCCGGCCCTCGACGGTGTCCAGATCGAAGCGGGCGATCGTGTGCCGCAGCGCGAAGTCGACAAGCGGCTCCCGGGCGGCGATCATGTCGCGCACCGCCAGGTCGCCCCGGGCCAGCCGCAGTTCGCACGGGTCCATGTTGTCCGGGCTGACCGCGATGAAGGTTCGCCCGACGAACCGCTGATCCTCTTCGAAGGCGCGCAACGCCGCTTTCTGCCCGGCGGCGTCCCCGTCGAAGGTGTAGATGATCTCGCCGGTGAAGCTGTCGCTGTCCATCAGCAACCGGCGCAATACCCCGATGTGGTCGATGCCGAACGCGGTGCCGCAGGTCGCGACGGCGGTCGGCTCGCCGGCCTCGTGGCAGGCCATCACGTCGGTGTAGCCCTCCACGATCACCGCCCGGCCGCGCTTGGCGATCTCCCGCTTGGCCTGGTCGATGCCGTAGAGCACGTGCGACTTCTTGTAGAGCGGCGACTCCGGGGTGTTCAGGTATTTCGGACCGTCGTCGTCCTCGAACAGCTTGCGCGCGCCGAACCCGATCACGTCGCCGGACAGGTCGCGGATCGGCCACAGCAGCCGGCGGCGGAACCGGTCGATCAGCGAACCGGACCGGGCCGGCTTGGTCAGGCCGGCGCTGTTCAGCTCCTCGGCGGTGTAACCCTTCTGGCGCAGGTGCTTGGCGAGCGCGTCCCATGAGTCCGGGGCGAAGCCGCAGCCGTACCGCTCGGCGGCGTCCCGGCCGAAGCCGCGCTGGGCCAGGAACTCGCGGGCTTTGCGGGCTCCGGGCGTGGACAGCTGGTCGCGGTAGAACGCGGTGGCGTCGAGGTGCGCGGCGAGCAGCCGCTGCCGCTGCCCGGCCTGCGGCCGCGGTGCCCGGTTGGGCGAGTCGTCGACCTCGTACCGCAACTGGATGCCGGACCGCGACGCCAGCCGCTCGAGCGACTCGACGAACGTCAGATGCTCGGCGTCCATCAGGAACTTGATCGCGTCCCCACCCTGGCCACACCCGTGGCAGTTGCCAGTAAGAATGTTGTCTTCCAGGACGAAGGCATGCGTGCCCTCAACCACCGGACAGAAGACCTCTTCAACCTCGCCGAGGTCCTCGATCGCCTCGACCACCCAGCCCCGGCGCTCGTACTTCTTGCGCGCTGAGCTGAAACGCACACGATGCGCGGCGATCAGGAAGAAATCCTCAGGGAGGTCTTCACCCATGAGGGTGAGGCGGTACATGGGACCGGTATAGCCAGGGAAGCCCGTTCGGACGTACTCCCTGATGCCGTACGTACCGATCCCGACCCGAGTGCAGAGGTCGCGCACGTATTCCAGGTTGTCGCGGCGAGCGGAGTTCAACGAGATACAGCCGTCCGCTGCGACATCGCCGTCGGCGGCGAAGTAGCCGGCAAGCCAGCCGAAAAGGTACGACAACGACTCCGAAAGTGGCGGACGCTCGTCCTTGAAGTACGCCGGCAGATCGGTGACGACGAGTTTTCCGTCAGATTCGTACGTGTCGCTGAGCGGGAACCACTTCGCAAGCTCCCGGTCCTTGCCCCCGTACAGAACCGCCACGCTTCCACGATTCAGGCGCGTTCCGTCGCCGAAAACGATGCCTCGCGCCACACCGAACGGCGAGGGGGCCAGAGCGTGGCCTCCGTCGCGCGTCTTGAGCGCACGGGGAAACACGTGCGCGAGGCGATCGCCGACACGGAGGTCTGCTGTGATGCGCTCCGTACGCTTGTCAACTCCACCGCGATGCCGCCGGGTGAACCAGCGATGGTTGGCCGTGGCGCGGATCGTCTTTCTTTGCCCGTTGCGCGTGAGGTGAAGACGGACGAGCGGCTGCTCACCGAACGAGTGAAACGGCGCCTCGACGAACCGGCCATGCGTGGTGATGACCCGGTGCCGTCCACCAGCGAGTTCGCGGATCTCCCGAATGCCCTGGTCGGTGATGACTCGCGTCTCGCCGGCCAAGCAGTAGAACACGTTTCGGGCTGGAGCGACCGTGAAGGACGGGGTCTTCTCGTCGTGGAAGGGGCACAGGCCCTTCAGGTTGCCGCCGCCGGCCGGGCGCAGCGTCACCGACTCGCTGATGATGTCGGCGATCGACGTGCGGTCGCGGACCAGCGCGATGTCCTCGTCCTTGACCCTGCCCGCCACGGCATACATCCTGCCTCGCCCTACGCCGGAGCCGCCACCAGGGTCCGGTGCCAGGCCACGGCGAGCGGATCGGTGAGCGACGCGACCTGGTCGATTACCACCCGCAGTGCCCCGGTGTCACTCTCCGAGGCGTCGAAGAGGGGACGGAAGACCGGGTCCAGCTTTTCCGGTGTACGCGTCAGAGCCTGCACCAGCTCAATCAGGATCGTGCGCTGATGCTCGTACCATTCCTCGGCCGCCCGGGTCCGCATCACGTAACGCAACGCCATTCCCTTCAGCAACGCACACTGGTTGCGGACGGTGGTCGGGACGATCAGGTCGGCGTCGTACCGGCGTACCGGCTCGTGGCCGTACCGGCTGTGCGTGGCGCCGACCGCGGAGGCGACGAACCGGCCGGTCAGGACGCTGGTCATCCGCTTGAGGGTGAGTTGGGCGCCGAAAGTGCCGTCGTAGTCGGCGACCGGCGCCACCACCGGGTCGGCGAGCAGCTGGTCGAGGGCCGCGCCGAGCACGTCGGCCGGCTCGTCGGAGTAGGTGGCGGCCACGTCCGCGCACAGGGCGGCCCGTTCGGCCGGGTCGGCCAGCAGCGGGCGCAGCGCGAGGTAGCCGCCGTGCACCCCGTCCTCGACGTCGTGCACCGAGTACGCCACATCGTCGGCCCAGTCCATCACCTGCGCCTCGAGGCAGCGGCGGTCGCCCACGCCGGGCGGCCGCAGCCACTCGAAGACCGGCAGGTCGTCGTCGTAGATCCCGAACTTGCGGGTGCCGGGTCGGCGCCGCCAGGGATATTTGCTGACCGCGTCCAGCGAGGCGCGGGTCAGGTTGAGGCCGGCACCGGCCACTTTGGCCTCCAGCCGGGTCAGCACGCGCAGCGTCTGCGCGTTGCCTTCGAAGCCGCCGCACGGCTGCGCGACCTGGTCGAGGGCGTGTTCGCCGTTGTGCCCGAACGGCGGGTGACCGAGGTCGTGGGCGAGCCCGGCGACGTCGACCACGTCCGGGTCGCAGCCGAGTCGTTCGCCCATCTCCCGGGAGATCTGGGCAACCTCGAGGGAGTGCGTGAGACGCGTACGGAGGAAGTCGTCGGAGCCGGCCGTGTGCACTTGCGTCTTGGCCGCCAGGCGCCGGAAGCCGGCCGAGTGCAGCACCCGGGCCCGGTCCCGTTGGAACGGGGTGCGCCCGTAACCGCTGTCCTTGGCCGGTTCGGTGATCCACCGCTGGGCGTCGAACGCCGTCATGATCTCCATCCAACCACTCCGCCCACCACCCGAGGCCGGAGTAAACGCTTCAAGCTAAGTGCGTCGTCCGGATTGCCGATGGGAGAGCCGTGCAGTCCGTTCCACCAACCCGCCGAAGCATCACCATCGTGGCCCGGATGTTCCTCATGGGCGCGGCGGGACTGCTCTCCGTCGGCCTGGTGGCCGGTTTCGCAATCTACAGTTCATCCCGTCTGGCGGCCGCCAACCGAGCCATCGCTACGGTGAGCGACGGGATGAGCCGCCAGTGGAACGCCGACATGATGCACGATGCATTGCGGGCCGACGTCATGTCCGCAATGTACGCCACGACCGATGCGCAGCGGACCGCGTACGCGGTCGCCGAGGTCGCTGACCACGGCGACACCATGGTGTCGAACTACGACGCCGCCGCGACCGAGGCGCCGGCCGGGCTGCGCGCCGACTACGCCCGGGTGCGTCCCGCGGTGGTCACCTACGCCGAGACGGCGGCCGACGTGGTCGCCGCGGTGGCCGCCGACCGGGCCGCGGCCCGGTCCCGGTTGACCGACTACCTCGAGCTCTACTCCGCCCTCGAGGAGGAGATGGGCGCCCTGGACGAGGGCATGGCGGAGGCCGTGCACGCGGCCAGTGACCAGGGCACCGAGTCGGCCCGGACCAACGACCGGATCATTCTGCTCGCCGGCCTGGCCGGCGCACTGATCATCGCGGTGACCGGGGCACGGACGCTGCGGGCGATCCGGCGCCCGCTGCACGAGAAGCGGGCCGGCCTGCGCGCGGCCGCCGGCTGCGACCTCACCGTGCGGGTGCCGGTGCTGCACCGCGACGAGCTGGGCGAGATGGCCGGCGCGCTGAACGACGCCATGGCCTCGATCCGAGACACCGTCGCGGCCACCGCGGGCAGCGCCGGCACGCTCGGCACGGCCAGCGGCGACCTGCGCACGCTCGCCGGCCAGCTGGACACCTCGGCCGAGCAGACCTCGGAGCAGGCCCGCCGGGCGGACACGTCAGCGCGGCACGTGCTGACCGCGATCAGCAGCATGACCGCCGCGACCGACGAGCTCTCCGCCTCGATCCGCCAGATCGCCCGGCAGACCGCGTCAGCCACCGAGACCACCGGCGAGGCCAGCCGGCACGCGGCCCGGACCGCCGAGGCGGTGAGCCGGCTGAGCGAGGCCAGCGAGGAGGTCGGCGACATCGTCCGGCTGATCACCGGGATCGCCGCCCAGACCAACCTGCTCGCGCTGAACGCCACGATCGAGGCAGCCCGGGCGGGCGAGACCGGCAAGGGCTTCGCGGTGGTCGCCGGCGAGGTCAAGAACCTGGCCCAGGCGACCGCCCAGGCGACCGCCGACATCACCGCCAAGATCTCGGCCATCCAGGAGATGACCGGCAGCACGGCGGCGGCCATCGCCGCGATCACCGAGGTCATCGGGCAGATCGACGACGGTCAGCGGACCATCTCGGCGGCGATCGAGGAGCAGGGCACGACCACCGAGCTGATGGTCCGCAACGTCGGCGATGTGTCGGCCGCGGCCGCCGAGATCAGCGGCACGGTGTCCGGCATCACCCGGTCGACCGAGTCGACCGCGCAGGGTGCCAACACCACCCGCACCTCGGCCGAGCAGGTGAGCACGGCGGCCCAGGAGATCGGCTCGCTGATCGGGCGCTTCCGCTACTGAGATCTCCCTACCGGCTCGTCTGCCGGGCGGCCAGGACGCAGAACTCGTTACCCTCGGGGTCGGCCAGCACCACCCAGCTCACCTCGTGCTGGCCAATGTCGACCGGCCGGGCTCCCATGTCGACCAGGCGCTCCACCTCGGCCTCCTGATCGTCCGGGCGCAGGTCGATGTGCAGGCGGTTCTTCACCTTCTTCTGGTCGGGCACCGGGATGAAGCACAGGCCGGGCATTTCCGCACTGCTCCGGCGGATCTCCACCTCGTCCGGCTCCTCATGCACGATCACGTAGCCGAGCGCCTCCGCCCACCAGCGAGCCAGTCGTGGCGGATCCTCCGCGTCCACGACTACCTGCTCCCATCGGCTCGACATGCGCGCCCCCTTCATCGAAAAGTGACGATCATGTTACGCGGATCGGGCCGATGCGCTGCACCCGAAACAACACCCTCATCCGAAACAGCGCACCGACCGTGCGACGACCCCTCTCGATGCCGCCGAGGATGACGAACCATGACGGCACGGCTGATGCACCACCCCATCCGTTCGGGAGCGAGAGTGATTCCAGGTTCACCGGCCACCGCGACGCTGCGGAGCCTGCTAACCGAGCTCGGCGAGGCCGGACGTACCGGCGCTCTGCACGTCGGCGGTCACCCCGGCGGCGTCCTCTATCTCATCAGCGGGCGGATCGCGTACGCCGAGACGCCCGCCTGCCCCGGCATCGGTGAGCGCCTCGTCGCCTCCGGCCGGATCGCCGAACCTGCCTGGCAGGAGGTCTTCGCCGCGGGCCGGGGCGCGCACCGGGTCGGCCGGCTGCTGCTGCAGGACGGGCTGATCGGGCGCAACGAGCTGACCCTGCGGGTGGTCGCGGCGATCTGCGACGCCACCCACGCACTGCTGCAGTCCGACGAGGCGACGGTCCGTTTCGTGCCGGGCGGCCGGCACTGGCTCGGTGAGCTGGCCGGCGTCGACCTGAGCGCGCTGGGCCATCTGACCGCCGAGCGGCTCCGGCGCGTACCGCAGGCCCGGCGCAACCCGCTCCCGCAGCGGGCGTCGTTCCCGCGGCGGTCGCCCTTTCGGTCCGCGCGGTCGGGGGTATGAGGCCCGGTGACCATGACGCACATCGGGTGCGACCGCACGCCGCGGCAACGAAGAAGGATGGCTCCCGGTGACGGCGCGGCGACGCACCTTCGTTGGTAACGCCGCTGCCGTACCGAAGTCCGGCGGCGGCCGCGGCAACGCGGCCCGGCTCGGCGGGAGCTCACCAACGCAGAGGAGAGACGTGCCGGGCGTCGATCACTGTCTTTCCGAGGCGATGGCGATCCCTGGCGCGATCGGCGCCAGCATCGTCGACTACACCACCGGCTTCCCGGTCGCGACCAGCGGCGCCGCACCCAACACCGATCACGAGGCCGCCGCAGCGGGCACCGCGGAAGTGGTCCGGGCCGCGACCGGCCGGGCGCTGTTCGTCTCCGCGGTGCCGCACGACCTGCTGGAAGACCTGATCATCACGACCGCCGCGGGCTATCACCTGTTGCGGCTGGTGCACACCGACTTCGACAGCCGGCTCGTGCTGTACGTCTGGCTCGACCGGGGGCGGGGCAACCTTGCGGTGGCCCGCCTCCGCATGCAGAAACTCGCCGACGACCTGGTCGCGGCCTGAGCACCGGGAGGGGACGACGTGGCACGCGCGACGACCGGTGCGCCCATTCGCCTGCTCACGCAGGTCACCGGTGAGCGGCAGACCGGCGCCCTGATGGTGGACGGCCAGCCCGGGGGCGCAATCTACGTCGTCGGTGGGCAGGTCATCTTCGCCGAGTCGCCGGCCGCGCCGGGGGTCGGCGAGCTGCTGACCGCCTCCGGCCGGCTCGCCGGGCGCACCTGGCGGCAGGCCCTCGAGCTGGGCGCCTCGACCGCCCGGGTGGGCCGGCTGCTGGTCGAGCAGGGCCATCTCACCCAGGGCGAGTTGGAGCTGTGCGTGCTCGGCGCCAGCTACGACGCGGCGTACTTCGCGCTCGCCCGGGCCACCGCCGCCGCCTCGGTCGAGTTCGTGCCGGGCGCCACCCACTGGCTCGGTACGGTCGTCTCGATCGCTCCGGCGGCGATCATCAAGGAGGTACGCCGGCGGGTCCT
>DASWMR010000161.1:0-6630 GCA_036399635.1 Actinoplanes sp.
GGCTCGACCGAGCCGATCTCGGCGGCCATGCCGTGCGCCACCGCGGGACAGATCGTGTATTTCGCGACGTACCGCTTGGCCCGCTCGTTGTCGGCCGCGCCGTCGCCGGCGAGGGAGCCGCGCCGGGCCTTCATCACGTGCGCGGTCTGCCAGGTGCGCATGACCACCTCGCCGACGCGGCCCATCGCCTGCGAGTCGGAGCCGATCATCGAGATCGCGCCGAGGTCGTGCAGCAGGTCCTCGGCGGCCATCGTGGAGGGCCGGATCCGGCTCTCCGCGAAGGCCAGGTCCTCGGGCACCGAGGAGTTCAGGTGGTGGCAGACCATCAGCATGTCGAGGTGCTCGCTGAGCGTGTTACGCGTGTACGGCCGGGTCGGGTTGGTCGACGACGGCAGCACGTTGGGGTGCGAGGCGACGGTGATGATGTCCGGTGCATGGCCGCCGCCGGCGCCTTCGGTGTGATAGGCGTGGATCGATCGCCCGCCGATCGCCCGCAGCGTCTCCTCGACGAAGCCGGCCTCGTTCAGCGTGTCGGTGTGGATGGCGACCTGCACTCCGGAGGCGTCCGCGACCGTGAGGCAGGCGTCGATGACGGCCGGCGTGGTGCCCCAGTCCTCATGCAGCTTGAAGCCGCCGGCGCCGCCGCGCAGCTGCTCGAACATCGACTCCGCCGACGTGGTGTTGCCCTTGCCGAGCAGCAGCACGTTGATCGGGAAGGTGTCCAGTGCCTCGAGCATCCGGGCCAGGTGCCAGCTGTTCGGGGTGACCGTGGTGGCCTTGGTGCCCTCGGCCGGGCCGGTGCCGCCGCCGATGATCGTGGTGATGCCGGTCGCGAGCGCGGTGTCCAGGATGGTCGGGCTGATCAGGTGCACGTGGCTGTCGATCGCGCCGGCCGTGAGGATCTTGCCGTTGCCGGAGATCACCTCGGTGCCGGGGCCGATCACCAGGTCGGGGTGGACCCCGTCCATGGTGTCCGGGTTGCCGGCCTTGCCGACCGCGGTGATCCGGCCGTCCCGGATGCCGATGTCGGCCTTGACGATGCCCCAGTGGTCGAGCACGACGGCCCCGGTGATCACCGTGTCCGGGGTGCCTTCGGCCCGGGTGGCCCGGGACTGGCCCATCGACTCGCGGATCACCTTGCCGCCGCCGAAGACCACCTCGTCGCCCGGGTGCGGTCCGGCGCTGCGGTCCTCCTCGACCTCGATCAGCAGGTTCGTGTCGGCCAGCCGGATCCGGTCGCCGGTGGTAGGCCCGTAGAGCGCGGCGTACCGCCCGCGGTCCAGGTAGCTCATCGAGGGCTTCCGTTCTCCGGGGCGTCCTCGTCGAGGGAGCCGGCCGGTTCGATGTCGGTCGGGTCCGGCTCGGGCGCTGCCGGCGGCGTGTCCAGCGGGCCGCCGGCCAGGCCGCGCAGGCCGGGTACGATGCGCCGGCCGGTCAGCGCGACCAGGTCGACGTCGCGGGGCATGCCGGGCTCGAAGCGCACCGACGTCCCGGCCGGCACGGCGAGCCGGTGACCCCAGGCCGCGTCCCGGTCGAACTCCAGGGCCGCGTTCGACTCGGCGAAGTGGAAGTGCGACCCGACCTGCACGGGCCGGTCGCCGGTGTTGCGGACGGTGAGGCTCACCGGCGTACGCCCGGGGTTGATCTCGATGTCGCCGGTGCCGGAAATGATCTCGCCCGGAATCATGAGATCGGCCCGTGCACGGTGACGAGCTTCGTCCCGTCCGGGAAGGTGGCTTCGACCTGCACCTCGGCCAGCATCTCGGGCACGCCCTCCATGACGTCGTCGCGGGTCAGCACCCGCCGCCCGGCGTCCATCAGCTCCGCGACGGTCTGCCCGTCGCGGGCCGCCTCCAGCAGGAACGCGGTGATGATCGCCGTGGCCTCGGGGTGGTTCAGCTTCAGGCCACGCTCTCGGCGGCGCCGCGCCACGTCGGCTGCGACGTGGATGAGCAGGCGTTCCTGCTCGTGCTGACTAAGGAACAACGGACCTCCTTGATGGCTCCGCGATGCTTGCAGCTCGACGTTTCGGACGTGTTACCCACCGATCGCACATAGCTCCCCGCTGATCAAAGCAGGCCCGGGGTGCGATCGGCGGCAAACCCGCCCGTTGTCAGTCAGGGTCCGGTGTAGAGAATCGCGTCCCAGGTCCTCGGGTTGCGGCCTTGACGCAGCTGCTTGCGGCGGTGCTGGAGACCCATTTCATCGGCTAGGAGATCGGCTAGGAGAAGCGCCTCGTCGAGCTGTTGAACGCGATCGAGCCTTAGGGTTTCGGTGTGGACGTTCCGGAGGTACGCGTCGACTGGCGCAGCAAGGGTTTCTGGCTGCCGGACACCGGGCGCACCGCGGCCGAGCTCGCCGTGGCGCGGCCCAGCCTGTTCGGCGGCGGGTTCACCTGGCCGGTGCTGGCGCTGCGCCGGGCCGCGGTCGAGGCGAACATCGCGACCATGGCCGCGTACTGCCGCCGGCACGATCTCGACTTCGCGCCGCACGCCAAGACGTCGATGGCGCCGAGCCTGCTCGCCGCGCAGCTCGACGCCGGGGCCTGGGCGATGACGGTGGCCACCGGCAACCAGGCGCTGTTGCTGCGCCGGCTCGGGGTGTCCCGGGTGCTGATCGCCAACCAGGTGCTCGATCCGGCGGTGCTCGGCTGGCTCGCCCGGGAGGGCGCGGCCGGCTGGGAGGTTTACTTCCAGGTCGACTCGGTGGCCGGGGTGGCGGCCGCCGGCGCGGCCGCGGCCGAGGGAGTGTTGCGGGTCTTCGTCGAGCTGGGTCACCCCGGCGGGCGGACTGGGGTGCGGACGCTCGACGAGCTCGAGGCGGTGGCCCGTGCGGTGGCCGGCACCGAGCGGCTGGAGCTGGCCGGGATCACCGCGTACGAGGGTCAGCTGCCCGACCAGCCGGCCGTCGACGCCTTCCTGGACCAGCTCGTGGCCGGGTTCACCCGGCTGCGCGCCGCCGGGTTGCTGCCCGCCCGGCCGCTGGTCTCGGCCGGCGGGAGCGCGTGGTTCGACCGGGTGGTGGAGCGGCTCGCGGTGCTCTCCGCGGACGCGCGGCTGATCCTGCGCAGCGGTGCCTCGGTCACCCACGACGACGGGCTCTACCGGGAGCGGACGCCGTTCGTGCGGGTGCCGCAGGAGGGGCCGCTCGACGCGGCGCTGGAGATCTGGGCGCAGGTGCTGTCGGTGCCCGAGCCCGGTCTGGCGCTGGCCGGGATGGGCAAGCGGGACGCACCGTTCGACGAGGGGCTGCCGGTGCCGGCCCAGATCCGGCGGGCCGACGGGTCGCTGCATCCGGCCACCGGGGTGTCCGTGCTGCGGCTCAACGACCACCACACGTACCTGTCGGTTGGCGCGGTTTCCCTGGCGCCGGGCGATCTGGTGCGGTTCGGGATCTCGCACCCGTGTACGGCGTTCGACAAGTGGCGCGACCTCCCGGTCGTCGACGAGGACCGGTGCGTGGTGGACGTGCTGCACACGTACTTCTGATTCTGTCGTACCCCCCCGGGAAGTATCGCGGCATGACGACGTTTCGGCTGGAGCCCTGGGACGAGCGCGGCCCGGTGCTGGAGCGCCGGGCCAACGGCGCACGGGTTTGCCGCGGGCCAGGCCGGCCGGATCCTCGAGGCCGTCCCGGAACCGGCCCGGCCGGCGGTGGCCCGGGCGCTGCACGACGCGGCGGCGGCCGGCCTCGACGCCGGCTTCCTGGTCGCCGGCGGCGTCGGACTGCTGGGAGCGCTCGTGGTGGTCCTGCTGGTTCGCCCGACCGCACGCAGGGCGGAGACGCCGTCCCCGGAGCTGACCCCGGCGACCTAGAGGTGGGGCTGGGCGGTGTGCGGGCTGCTTGCCAGCACGTCGTACGGGTAGGGCAGCGTCGCGCTGTCGGTCGCCTCGGTCAGCCGGTCCACCAGCGCGGGGTCCAGGTCCCAGCCGGTGGCGCCGAGGTTGGCGTTCAGCTGGTCGAGGTTGCGGGCCCCGATGATCGGGGCGGTCACCGTGGGGCGTTGCAGCAGCCAGTTCAGCGCCACCTGGGCCGGCTCGCGGCCGGCCTCGCGGGCCACCGCGGTGAGCTCGTCGAGCACCCGCCAGGTGCGGTCGTTGTCGTAGTTCGCCCACGCCTCGCCCCACTGGTTGGCCTCAGCCTGGGCGATCCGGCTGCCGGCCGGCGCCGAGCCGCCGCGGGTGTAGCGGCCGGTCAGCCAACCGCCGCGCAACGGGCTCCAGGGCAGCACGCCCAGCCCGGCGTCGGCGGCCAGCGGCCCCTGTTCCCATTCGAACTCGCGGTCCAGCAGGTTGTAGCGGGGCTGCACCGCGGCGAACGGCTCCCAACCGCGCTTGTCGGCGATGCCCAGCGCCTTCTGGATCTGCCAGGCCGCCCAGTTGCTCACCGCCAGATAGCGCACCTTGCCACTGGTGACCAGCAGGTCCAGCGTTCGCACGGTCTCCTCGATCGGGGCGGCCGGGTCCCAGCCGTGCACGTGGTAGAGGTCGATGTGGTCGGTGCCGAGCCGGCGCAGGCTGCCCTCGGCGGCGGCGAGCACGTGCTTGCGGCCGAGACCCTCGCGGTTGCCGCCGGGGCCCCACCGGACCTTTGTGGAGATCACCCAGTCGGCGCGGTCCTGGCCGTTGAGCCAGCCGCCGAGGATCTCCTCCGAGCGGCCGTCGCCGTAGGCGTCCGAGGTGTCGATGAAGGTGCCGCCCGCGTCGGCGAAGCGGTCCAGCATGCGCAGGCTGACCGGCTCGTCGCTTTCTCGGCCGAAGGTCATGGCGCCGAGGCAGAGCTCGCTGACCGCCAGCGAGGTGCGGCCCAGGAATCGATATCTCATGCGATCAACCCTACGACCGGCCCGGTGCGCTCCACAGCATCACCGGCGGCGTAGACGAGACGGTCATCGGATGCCGACCGCCGCGTACGCCACGTCCAGGTGAAAGTAGATCGCCCCGGCCGCGAGCAGGTCGGCGACCCGCTGCGCCACCTGGCGCTGACTCCACCCGGTCGCCATGGCCAGCGCCGCCCAGCTGGCCCGGCCGTCGCGGGCCAGCGCGCCGAGCAGCGGGGCGTCGGACGGCTCGAGCCGGGCGTCGGGTCGGCCTGGTTCGGCAGGCGCGGCCAGCGCGGCTCGCTGGAGGTCGTTGAGCTCGTGGCCGAGTGCGACCCAGTCGGTCTCGCCGCGCCCGGGGAACCGGTGCAGCACCTGGTGTGCGCTGAAGGTCAGCACGTTCGAGGTGCGCGGCAGGTGGTGCAGCAGGCCGGCCTGGTCCGCCTCGGTGACCATGGCCTGGCAAGTGACCTCGGCGCCGGCGGCACCGAGGCTGATCCAGAGGTGTCGCCGCGCCGGGCCAGCGCGTCGGCGAGGCCGGCGGCGGTGCCCGGCCGGCAGCCGATGCGCAGCGTCCAGTAGGTCGTGCCGGGGCGCCGGCTCAGGTCGGAGACGGCCAGCACCCGGACCGCCCCGTGGGTGCGCAGGCGCTGGTAGCGGCGGGCCACAGTCTGCTCGCAGACGCCGAGGACGGAGCCCATCCGGGCGAACGGCGCACGCGGGGCGAGCTGCAGGGCGTGGAGGATCTGCCGGTCGATGCGGTCGAGCACGCGGGATTCGGACGGCATCCGTCGATTTTACGGCGGGGTGGCCCGGGTCGGGCCGATAGTGTCGGGCTGAGAGAATGCGGGGTGCGCCCCCGTGACTAAGGAGAAATCTGTCGTGATCCGTTCCCATGACGCCGGTACTTTGCGCGCGAGCGACGCCGGCTCCACGGTGACGCTGGCCGGTTGGGTGGCCCGCCGGCGTGACCACGGCGGTGTCATCTTCGTCGACCTGCGCGACGCGTCCGGGGTGGTGCAGGTGGTACTCCGCGAGGAGGACGCGCACGCCCTGCGCAACGAGTTCTGCGTCCTGGTGACCGGCGAGGTCACCGCCCGGCCCGCCGGCAACGAGAACCCCGAGCTGGCCACCGGCGCGATCGAGGTGGTCGCCGCCGAGCTGACCGTGCTGTCCGAGGCGGCTGCGCTGCCGCTGCCGGTTGACGACACCATCACCGCGTCGGACGACCTGCGCCTGAAGTACCGCTACCTCGACCTGCGGCGCAGCGGCCCGGCGAACGCGCTGAAGCTGCGCAGCCGGGCCAACCAGATCGCCCGCGAGGTGCTGCACGCCCGCGACTTCCACGAGATCGAGACGCCGACCCTGACCCGGTCGACGCCCGAGGGCGCCCGCGACTTCTTGGTGCCCGTACGCCTGCAGCCCGCCTCCTGGTATGCCCTGCCGCAGTCGCCGCAGCTCTTCAAGCAGCTGCTGATGGTGGCCGGCCTGGAGCGCTACTACCAGATCGCCCGGTGCTACCGCGACGAGGACTTCCGCGCCGACCGGCAGCCGGAGTTCACCCAGCTCGACATCGAGATGTCCTTCGTGACCCAGGACGACATCATCGCGCTCGGCGAGGAGATCGTCGCCCGGCTCTGGGGCGAGCTCGGCGGTCATCAGATCCCCCGCCCGATCCCGCGGATCACCTGGCACGACGCGATGAACCGCTACGGTTCCGACAAGCCCGACCTGCGCTACGGCGTCGAGCTCGTCGACCTCACGTCCTACCTGTCCGGCACGGAGTTCCGGGTCTTCGCCGGCGCCATCGC
>DASWMR010000162.1:0-7854 GCA_036399635.1 Actinoplanes sp.
CGGCAGGCGTCACCCGATGGGGCGCTCCGGCCGAGTTCTGTCCGGCCGCTCCCCTGCCGGGCTCCATCCTGCAGTGGCGGTATGCCGGGCCGCAGGTACCATTTGGCGAATGCCGATGGACGCCACGATCAGCTACGAGCCAGCCGACCCCGACGGTCTCATCGTCGCGAGGCTGGCCGGGGAGCTGGACCTCGACCGCGCCGACGACGTGCGCGACAGCCTCGCCAAGGCAGCAGCCTCACCCGGCTGCCATTACCTGCGGGTCGACGTCGCCGGCCTGGACTTCATCGACTCGTACGGCCTGGGCGCGCTGGTCAGCGCCCGCAACAGCGCCGCTGCCCTGGGTGTGACGCTGACCCTGGCCGAGCCGTCGCCGCCGGTCCGTAAGGCCATCGAGGTAACCGGCTTGGGCAACGTCTTCGGCCTCGGCCAGTAAGCCGCACGCCCCGCCAACCGCGGTACTACTTCACTGGCCCCGCAGGGCCCACTGGCCGCCGTCGGCGCGGTGCGCCCGCCGTCGGCGCAGTGCCACCGGTCGCCGTCCGCCTGCCGTACAACCGCTCGCTGCTGATGGCCACGGCGGGCTGCCAAAGCGGTCCCGGCAGGTAGCCGTTCGGTTAGTTGTTCCCGGCCAGCGGTGCAATCGAGCGGTCAGATCGTTGCGTTTGGAGAGCAGCGGCCGACCTGTCGGGCTGAAACCCCACCCCCCGGGTTCGTAGCCACGTAGGAGTGCACCATGTTCGTCAGCGGAGCCAGCAGCGTCACCGCGATGCGCATCGCCCGATACCAGGCCGAGGCCATGCAGGCCGTCGAGCGTTCGTCGGCTCGGATCGCCTCCGGCCGCCGGTTCACCTCGTTCGCCGAGGACACGGTCGCCGCCACCAGGGAGGTTTCGCTGCGGGCCCAGCGCGGCGCCACCGGCGTCTACCTGCGGGCGACCCAGGACGCCGCGTCCGCCGCGGAGGCCGCCGCGGAGGGCCTGCGATCGGCCTCCGACGTCCTCATCGAGCTGCGCAACGCGGTCCTGGCCCTGGACACTTCCGACCCCGGCTCGGTCACCGCGACCCAGTACACCGTGACCGAGCTGACCGGGGAGTTGACCAGACTCGGCAAGTCCACCACCACGGTGGCCGGCAAGAACCTCCTGGACGGCTCCATCGCCTCGACCCCGCTGACGTTCCGGGTCGGCGCCGGCGGCAGCGCCTCGGACGAAGTTCAGTTGACCGCGATCTCCGTCGAGGCCGCCCAGCTGGGCTCCCTCTCCCTGAAGCTGGACGCCATCGACTTCACCGGTGGCGCCCCCACCGACAAGACCGACGCATTGGACGCGATCGACCAGGCACGGTCGGCCGTGTCCGACAGCCTCGCCTCCACCGCGGCAGTGTCGTCCGCGATGACCTACCACGCCAGCGCCCTCGGAGCCCAGGCCGGCGCGGTGGATGCGACGCTCGACAACCTGGTCGGCGTCGACGACGCCCAGGAATCTGTCGCCTTGGCCCGCAACCGCATCCGCGCCGAGTTCTCCGCGGCACTGCTGTCCCAGATCAGCACCCTGCAAGCCGCGATGGTGCGCCGGTTACTCACGGCCATCTGAGCGCAGCAAACATCTCGTCGCAGCGCCGCCACCCGAGAGCCGTCCCGCTACCCCGCCCGCCGTGCCGCAGGGCTCGGCTCGTTCGCAAAAGTACAGGTCGTGGGGACTTTCGCATCGGCGGAAGCCTCAACTGGAAAGCTACAGAGCCGATCGCAGAGCCCGACCGATCAGGGGTCTGCCGACCGCAACCAGGCGGCACCGGGACGGGCACCGGCGGCGCACCGCACAACACGGAATCTCTTCACATGCCCGGCCGAGAACGAGGCCGGACAACGTGGGGGAGATCGAATGCTTCGCAAGTCCGTGTTCTCGCTGGCCGCTGTGCTCGCCGGAGTCGGTGCGGCGCTGGCCGCACCGGTCGCCGCGCAGGCGGCAACGCCGGTCGCGAAGGCCACCTCTGGCTGCGTGACCGACGCCAAGCTGGTGCCGAACTGCGGCGTGCTGTGGGGTGCCGCGGCGGGCGGCTTCACCGGGCTGCCGCGCGACCAGGAACTGCGGAGCTGGGAGAAGTCCAGCGGGCGGACCTCCTCGATCTTCCACACGTACCACCGGGGTGACGAGAACTTCCCCACCGCCGCCGAGATCGCGATGACCCGCGACAAGGCGCACCCGCGGGTGCTGCTGCTGAACTGGCGCGTGGAGTACGGCTCGACCTGGGCGAACGTCGCCGCCGGCAAGCTGGACAAGCGGATCGACGCGTTCGCCGCCCGGCTGAAGGCGACCTACAAGGAGAAGTTCTTCCTGGTGCTCAACCACGAGCCCGAGGACGACGTACGCCCGGCGGCCGGCTCCGGCATGACCGCCAAGGACTTCGCCAAGTCGTTCCGGCACGTGATCACCCGCCTGCGCGCACAGGGCGTCGGCAACGCGGTGAGCGTGGTGGCCTACATGGGCAACGAGCGCTGGATGGCGCAGTCGTGGTGGAAGGACCTCTACCCGGGCGACGACGTCGTGGACTGGGTCGGCCTGGACTCGTACGTCAGTGCCGAGGCCAACTACTACCACGCTGGTGTGTTCGCCGACCTGCTGGACCGGCGCGCGAAGAACGGCATGGGCTTCTACGAGTGGGCGACGACCAAGCACCCGAAGAAGCCGGTGATGGTCGCCGAGTGGGGCGCCTACCACCGCAAGGGTGTCGTCGTCGACAAGTCGAAGCAGTTCAACAGCGTGCTGCCGGAGCTGGCCAAGCGCCCGAAGATCAAGGCGATCGTCTACTTCGACACCAAGGACGACGCCACCGGCGACCGCGACATCAGCATCGACAGCATGCCGTCGAGCCTGGCCGCGTTCCGCAAGCTGGCCGCAAACCCGCTCTTCAACGTGCGCATCCGATAAAGCGAATCGAGCCGCCTGGCACCCGCCAGGCGGCTCGATCTATTGACGCCAGGACGGCACATCAAAGGATGACCGGAAGGGACTCCAGGCCGAAAACGATCGAGGCGCGCCGGAACGTCAGCTCGCTCGGATCAACAGCGGGCCGCATGGCCGGGAACCGGCGGACTAGTGCCGGATAGGCGATCCGCAACTCCATCTTCGCCAGCTCGGCGCCGATGCAGCGGTGGATCCCGTACCCGAAAGCCAGGTGTGAGCGCCCGGCGCTGCGCGACGGGTCGATCTGGTCCGGGTCGGCACCGAAGGTGGCGTCGCGGTCGGCGCCGCTCAGCGAACACATGACCACATCGCCGGCGCGGATGTCCACGCCGGCTATCTGCTGGTCGCGGATGGCTACCCGGGGGAACGCCACCTGCACCACCGTGAGGTAGCGCAGCAGCTCGTCGACCGTCTGGTCGACGTCCTCCCCCGCGCGCATCCGGGTGGCCAGGCTCTCGTCGCTCATCAGCACCAAGGCGCCGAGCGCCAGCATGCTCGCCGATGTCTCCAGACCCCCGGTCAGTACGCCGTCGGCGAGGCCGGCCAGCTCGCGGTCGTCGATCTGGTCGCCGTGTGTGCGGATCAGTGAGCCGAGCAGGCCGTCGCCGGGGTTCCGGCGCTGTTCGGTGATCAGGCCGCCCAGGTACGACAGCGACTCGCCGATCGCGTCCAGCGACACACCGGCGCCCTCGGCGAGGTCGAAGCGGGCAGTGCTGAGCTTCTGGAAGTACTCCCGGTCGGCGTACGGGACGCCGAGCAGTTCGCAGATCGTCAGCGCCGGGATGGGCAACGCGAAGTCGTGCCACAGATCGGCGGTGCCACCGGCGGCCATCGCGTCGAGACGGCCGTCCACGATCGACGTGATCCGGGGCTGCAGGCGGGCCAACCGGCGCATCGTGAACTCCGGGGTGAGCGCGCGGCGCAGCCGGGTGTGCACCGGCGGGTCGGCGAAGCCCAGGCCGCCGGGGTCGTGCCGGACGTTGATGCCCACCTGGCCGGCGAACTTGGCGAAGTCGTTGCTGTAGCCGTCGAGGCTGCCGAGCACTTCCCGCACCGGCTCGTACCCGGTGACCAGCCAGGCCCGGATCCCGAACGGCACCGGCAGGCGGCTGACCGGCTCCTGGGTGCGCCGCTGGGCCATCTCCTCGACGGGGTCGAGCCCGTCGCGGTGCAGCGGCCACAACAGTTTGTCAGGGAGCAGGGACAGCCCGGCGTACGGCCCGGCTCCGGCGAACCGCCGGGCGAGCACACCCAGCACGTGCGATCTGACCGTGGACACCAGCGACGCCACACTCACAATTTTCCCCCTCGGTGCGGAACTCGTCTGCCGGCCGGGATCGCGGACCCGACCAGCCAACACGGTGCGACTCAACCTGGCGAACGAGCCCGGCGAACGAGCCCGGATCGAAGGCGAACCCACCCGGCGGAGCAAGATGCGAGCCACCGGGCCGGCGACCGACCGATCGGGCAGGTCGTCGGAGCATGATCACACGAGGGCGGTGGGAGTTACTCGCACGGGGCGCCGAATGTCGTCATCGGCAACATCGGCAATCGACAATGACCGGTGGCGCTGCAGCACGTCGACATCTCACGCAGAGGAGGGTCCCACGCCACCTCGCGTTGCCGGCGCAGACCCGCGCAAAGCGCAAGAGGGCCGCAAACCAGGGCGGGGCCCGGGCGCATCGCCCGGACCCCGCCGCTCGGGGAGGAGCGGAACTGGCTAGCAGAGCCGGCAGCCAGGCGGTACGGGCGGGCACACGACGTCGTGCACGCACCCGGCGTCCGCGATCGCCGTCCGGCTGCCGTCAAAGATCAGCTTGCCAGACTGTCCATGTAGGACACAAGGGGGACGTTTGTCCTGAACGCGCCCTCAGCGCGGGCTGGACATCGTGGTCGTCTGCTGCTTGCCGTACGCGGTGAAAAACCGGTTCCGGAACTCGTCCATCCGCCAGACCGGCGCGTCCTGGGCCGGCTTGAGCCCGTCCGACCAACCCCAACCGGCGATCCGGTCGAGCACCGCCGGGTCGTGCGCGACGATCGTGATCGGCACGTCGTGGCTCGCGTTCGCCCCGCTCACGATGGGCATCGGCTGGTGGTCGCCGAACATGACCAGGACCAGGTTCTCGTCGCCGTACTTCTGCGCCCACGACACGAGACTCTCCATCGAATAGGCGACCGACCGGGCGTACTCGATCCGGGTCTTCGCGGCGTCCTTCCAGAGCTTGCCCCGGGCCTCGCCGCGCTTCGCCATCTCGGCGAAGACCGAGCCGTCGCCGACCTCGTCCCAGTCGATCATCTCGGGGACCGGCGTCCACGGCTCGTGGCTGGAGGTGAGGGTCAGCTCGGCCATCAGTGGCTGCTGCCGCTTGGCGTACACCTGGCGCTGGAATTGCGCGAGGGTGTACTGGTCGGGCATCCGGGACCAGCCGAACCGCGGCCCCCGGTAGCCCATGTTGCGTGAGTCGTAGACGGTGTCGTACTCGTAGAAGTCCTTCTCCGGCCAGGCGACCGTGTTGCCCGGTTCCACCCCGACGGTCTGCCAGCCGGCGTCGTGGAACGTGCTGGTCAGGGTGATCCGGTCACCGGCGGTGAGCTGGTGGTAGCGCTGCTGGCTGGTGATCCACAGCCCGGACTGGAAGGAGGCGTGCGCGAGCCAGCTGCCGCCGCCGAAGGTCGAGGAGGTGAGGAAACCGGTCTTGGCGTGGTAGCCGGCGGCGGCCAGTTTCGCGGTCCCGGCGTCCAGCACCGGGTCGACGACCGCGGCCATCGCCGGGTCGGCGAGCACCGACCGGCCGTAGCTCTCCACCACACCGACCACGACGTCCTTGCCGTGCAGCCCGCTGACCAGGTCGGCCGGGGCGACGTTCCGGTACGGGTCGGTGCGCGAGGCCTCGGTGAACTGCCGTTGGTCGCGCATCGCCGCCGGTACCTGTTTCACGGTGGTCTTGACCAGCGCGGCCGCGCTGTCCGACGCGATCGGGTAGTTCGGGAACAGCGCGATGCCGCTGATCGCCAGCGCGACCCAGGCCGCACTGAGGCCGACCAGCGTGCGCCGGGCCGGCCGGGCGCGGCGCCCGACGAACCCGGCGAGCCGCACCGTGGCAAGGGTGAGCAGCGCGAGCAGGACCACGGCCAGCAGGAGCGCGGCGCCCACCGCGAGATTCGCGGTACGGGTGCCGTCGGTCTCGATCAGCGCGCGGTAGCCGTCGGCGAACAACGGGCCGTCCAGCACCGGGTTGAACCGCCGGCCGAGCACGATCCGGAAGCCCATGTTAATGACCTTAAGCACTCCGAGCAGGCCGATACCCAGGCCGAACAGCACCGCCACCGGCCGGCGGCGGCGGGCCGGCAGGGCAAGCAGAACCGCTCCCACAAAGATCGCCTCGAGCGGCAGCCGCAGGAACGCTCCCGGGACGAAGACGCCGGGCTTGTGCCGGGCGACGGTCTCCGGCACGATCAGCGCGAGGTAGATCAGCACGGCCGCGGACGCGGTCAGAACCGCGCCGAGCACCGAGCGAAGGCGGCTCCGGTGCGCGGCGGCGGGGCTGGCGGGCATGGCGCCGGCGGGGAGTCGGCGGAAGAACGACAAGGCTAGATTCCTTCGATCCGGGAGCAGCGGCGCGCTAACGCCCGCCTTTCGGGTCATACGGGCCCGGCGCACCAGGGGTTCAGTCACGCCACGTGAACAAAAACGCAAATCCGCGCCGTACGCCCGGTTTGCCGTTCCGACCAGCGGAAACTCGATCTTTGTAACCGGGAAGTGCGGGCCTACAGTCGGCACACCCCCGCGCGGCTGGAGGCCCCGATGGCACTGCTGGACGAGAAGCGCCACGACGATCTGATCTACACCGACGGCGGCTGGCGGCCAGGCCGGGGCGCCACCATCGACGTGCTCGAGCCGGCCACCGGCGACACGCTCGGCCAGATCACCCTGGCCACCCCCGAGGACGTACGCGACGCCGCGCGCGCCGCCCGCACGGCACAGCGCGACTGGGCCGCGGCCCCGCACACCGAGCGCGCCGCCGTGCTCCGCCGGGCCGCCCAGCTGTGGGCCGAGCACGCCGAGGAGATCTCCTGGTGGAACATCCGCGAGGTCGGTGCGGTCCCCGGGATGGCCGGGTTCGCCGTGCACACCGCCGAGCAGGAGTGCTGGGAGGCGGCGGCGCTGCCCGGCCGCCCGTACGGCGAGCTGGTGCCGACCGAGCAGCCACGGCTGTCGATGACCCGGCGGTACCCGGTCGGGGTGGTCGGTGTGATCGCGCCGTTCAACGTGCCGATCATCCTGGCCATCCGCTCGGTCGCCCCGGCGCTGGCCCTCGGCAACGCCGTGCTGCTCAAGCCCGACCCGCGCACGGCGGTGACCGGCGGGCTGGTCCTGGCCCGGATCTTCCAGGAGGCCGGCCTGCCGGACGGACTGTTCCAGGTGCTGCCCGGCGCCGCCGACGTCGGCGAGGCGCTGGTCACCGACCCGGATGTCGGCGTCATCTCGTTCACCGGCTCGACCGAGGCCGGCCGCCGGGTCGGTGAGCTCGCCGGGCGCCACCTCAAGCGGGCCCACCTCGAGCTGGGCGGCAACTCGGCACTGGTGGTGCTGGCGGACGCCGACGTCGACTCCGCGGTCAACCTGGCCGCCTGGGGAAGCTGGTTCCACCAGGGCCAGATCTGCATGACCACCGGCCGGCACCTGGTGCACGAGCGGCTCTACGACGACTTCGTCGAGCGGCTCGCCGCGAAGGCCGCGAACCTGCCGGTGGGCGACCCGGCGCGGGCCGAGGTGGCGCTCGGCCCGGTGATCGACGCCGGCCAGCGCGACAAGATACACACACTGGTCCGGGACAGCACCGCGAGCGGCGCCCGGCTGGCCGCCGGCGGCGAATAAGACCGGTTGT
>DASWMR010000163.1:0-7676 GCA_036399635.1 Actinoplanes sp.
ACGTCGCTGGAGTGGATCGACGAGACCACCTCGACCCGTTCGCGGGCCCGGGTGATCGCCACGTTGAGCCGCCGCCAGCCGCGCGGCCGGTTGAGCGCGCCGAAGTTCGTGCTGATCTTGTCGTTCTCGTCGTAGCCGTAGCCGACCGACAGGATGATCACATCGCGCTCGTCGCCCTGGACCGCTTCCAGGCTCTTCACGAACAAGCCGGTGACCCGGTCGTCGAGGTCGACGAGCTCCTCGAGGTCCGGCCGCTCGGCCAGGGCCCGGCGCACGGCGTCGTCGATCGCGTCGGCCTGCGCCACCGACAGGGTCACCACGCCGATCGTGCGGCCGGGCCGGGTGGCGTAGTGGTGCAGCACCCGCTCGGCGACCGCGTCGGCCTCGATCGGGTTGTCCGCCGTGGTCTGCCGGCGGAAGACGCCGTCCACGAAGAACATCTCGACCCCGTGGTCCGGCTCGCGCGGGTAGGCGCGCGGCAGGCTGACCAGCCGGCCCTGGTAATAGGCGAGGTTGGCGAAGGCGAACAGCGCCTCGTGCCGGCTGCGGTGGTGCCAGCCGAGTTCCAGCACCGGGAAGGTGGCCCGGGCCAACTCCAGGATGGACGGGTGGTCGGTGACGTCGTCCTCGACGCGCTCGTAGAACGAGGTCGGCGGCAGCTGACGTTCGTCGCCGGCCACCACCAGCGCGGCGCCGCGGTACACGCAGTTGATCGCGTCGGCGGTGGTCACCTGGGACGCCTCGTCGATGACGACGACGTCGAACTCCATCTCCGGCGGCAGGTACCGGCTCACCGCCAGCGGGGACATCAGCAGGCACGGCTTCAGCGCCTGCACGGCGTGCCGGGCCTGGGCGATCAGCTCGCGTACCGGCAGGTGCCCGGACTTCTTCGCGCCCTCGCGCCGGATCAGGCCGGGCTCGCCGGCCGGTGACGAGGAGGGCCGGCGGGCTTCGACCGCGTAGACGATGTCGGCGAGTGCGGCCGCGGTGAGCTCGGTGTCCAGCAGCCGGAACACCTCCACCAGGTGATTGCGGTCCTCGGCGGCGGCCGGCTGTAGGCCCGGATCGTCGCGGATCACCGCATCGGCCCAGCCGCGGTAGAGCGCCCGCTCCAGCACCGACCACACCTGTTCGACCGGGATCTCCTGGTCGGCGCAGAACTCCAGCGCCTCGGCGAGGCCGTGGTCGACCAGCACCGTCCGGGCGTCCTCGTGGTCGAACCATTCCTGCTGGCCCGCGGTGTCGTGCAGCAGTTGCACCAGCAGATCCCGGGCGGTGTCGTAGTCGCCGAGCTCCTTGACCAGGTCGGGGTGCCGGGCCGGACCGAACGCCGCGAGCAGGTCGCCGCGGGCCAGCTCCCAGCCGGTCACCGCGGACGACAGCCCGTCGCTCGGCTTGCTCTCGATCAGGGCGTGCGCCTGTTCCACGGTCAACGGTGCGTCGCTGCCGGTCATCAGCCGGCGCGCCTGCGCGGTCCACGCGACGATCTCGTTCATGTGCTCGTCGTTGGTCTTGGTGCCCCGGTAGATCGAGCCCAGCACGGCGGCGTGCGGACCGGCCTCCGCCCAGATCGCGGCCTCCGCGTCGGTGGCCGCCTGCCGCTGCTGGGCGATGTCGATCGCCTCGGCCAGGGTCAGGTCGCGGCCGGTCGGCCCGCTGTACGCGCGGATCATCTCGGCGGCCGCCTGCAGCGGTCCGACGTGCGCGCGCAGCCAGTTGACCGCGTCCTGCACCGGGCCGTCGGCCAGCTCCGGGCGCGGCGCGCGGGCCGGGGTGGAGCGCAGCGTGGTCTTGAACCGGGTGAACTCGTCGCGGGCCTCGCCGACGATACGCAGCAGCGCGTTGTTCGGCCGCGGCGCGCAGACGTGCACCACGACCGCCGCCAGCGCGTCGGCCGGCGTCTCCCGAATCACCTCGTCGGCGTTGTGCAGCGCCTCCTGCACCGCGGCGAAGTCGGTGTCCATCCCGTTCCAGTGCCGGCCGAGGATGCCCGCGTGCTCGGCCTCGGCCGCGGCGAGGTCCTCGAGTGCCTGCTTCCACGCGGCGGCGTCCTCCACGTTGGCGACCGCGTCGGCCGGCCGCACGTCGGGCAGGGCGGCCGCCTCCGCCGCGCGCTTGTCCCGCCGGTACGGGCGCAGCAACTTGCGCGGGCCGCGGTTGCGGCTGAGCCGGTCGGCGACCTCGTCGATCGGCTCGTTCAGCACGTCCTCGTGGAAGTGCCGCCGGGCCTGCGCCTCGGATGCCTGCACCGCCTCGACGGCGAGCCGCAGCGCCCGCAGCGCGGTGTGCGCCGCCGCGATGCCGCCGGTGGAGAACCAGGCCGGCTCCGGCTTGTGCTCCCGGCCGATCAGCTCGGCGATGGTGATCACCCGGACTGAGTCCGGGAAGGTGACCACGTGCGGCAGGCCGAGCCGGGCGGTGACCCGGTCCAGGCTCTCCTGCCGGCCCTCCAGGCGGTCCGCCTCCTCGGCGAACTTGTTCGCCAGGTGATCGGCCTGCGCGGCGTTGAGCGGGCGCAGGTCGACGGCCTCCGGGATGAGGCCGGAGAGGTCCGGGACGTTGGTGAGATCGGCCGCCGAGGGCAGCTCAGCCCACGGGATGCCGCCGTAGCGCAGCGCGGCCAGGTGCCGGGTCAGGTCGGCGGCGGCCTTCTGCACCGGCTGCAGACTCTCGACGGTGAGCCAGTCCTCCTCGATGCGGGCGGGCCGCTTGCCGGCGTGCGCGGCCAGCGCGGCGAGCTTGCCCGCCCCGGCCGGCTCGTGCAGGTCGAACGCATCGGCCAGCGTCGAGTTCGCGATCACTGTCTCGGCGAGGGTGCCCAGCGCGGTCAGGGCCAGCCGTAGCCGCCCGTCCAGCGGTTCCCGCTCGGTCGCCTCCCGCCACAGGTAGGTGTCGCTGCGGACCCGGCCGAGCCGGGTCACCGCCCCGCGCATCTGCTGCAGGGCGTCGGCGGTCAACTCGGCCGGCGGGCTCACCGCGACCGGCGCGGCGGGCACCTCCTCCAGCCGGGAGCAGATCTCCAGGACCTGGTACAGGCTGAGGCCGAGCGGCTGGCGGGTCCGGTTCAGCGCTTCGGCGTACGCGTACAGGCGCTCCCGCCGTTCCCGGACCGCCCGCCGGTCGATCGGGTCCATGGTCGCCAGCGGCACCGGATCGGTGTCCAGCGCGGTCGCCAGCGTGGCGGCCACCTGCGCGCGGCCGGTCCGGTTGCTGTGCAGGGCGAGCAGGTAGTTGCCCAGCCCGGCGTCGGTGAGCCGGCGCTGGACCGTGTCCAGGGCGGCGGCCTTCTCGGAGACCACCAGCACCCGCTTGCCCGCTTGTAGCAGGCAGCCGACGATGTTGGCGATCGCCTGCGACTTGCCGGTGCCCGGCGCGCCGTCGATCACGAAGCTGTGGCCGGCCGTCGCGGCGGCGACGCAACAGCGTTGGTACGCGTCCGCGTCGAGCACCAGGGGCACGTCCTCGAGCGGGGCGACCTCGTCGATCCGGGCCGGCGGGACCGGCTCGAAGGCGAACGCGCGGTCGGCGTCCCGGGTGGCGAGCGCCCGGACCAGCGGGTGCTCGACGATGTGCGGCTCGTTCTCGAACAGGTCGAGGTACATCGCCTCGCGCTGCACGCTGAAGCAGGACAGGATCACCGTCTCGTCCGCGTACCACCCGCGGCGCTCGCCGATGGCCACGTCGATCCGCGCCCACAGCACTGTCACGTCCAGGTCGGCGAGCGCGTCCACCTCGGGGATCTCGATGTCCAGCTCGGCCATCCGGATCGCCAGGGCCGGGTTGACGATCGGGTCGTCCGCGCGCGGCACCAGGTGCGGGCCGGAGGGATCGATGTCGACCGGGATCAGCAGGATCGGGCTCTCGTACGGTGCACCCGCGTCGTCGGTCCAGTGCATCATGCCCAGGCCGAGGTAGAGCGGCGAGCTGCCGCGGTCCTGCAGCTCCTGGCGGGAGCGCCGGTAGAACCGGAGCAGGTGTTCGCCGAGCACCTCGTCGGGCAGCTCGGTGCGCAGCACCTCGGCCGGCCGGCTCAGCCCGTCGGGCATGTCGCCGTGGAAGCCGAAGGCGCCGCCGTCCTGCAGCACCTTGACGATCGCCTTGGGCGACGGACCGGTGATCTCCACCGTGCCGGGACCGACCCGGCCGAAGTTGAGCAGCGGATTGGTGCCGGTCAGGTCGACCAGCCCGGACCGCCAGGTGTCGAGGGCCACCCTGACCCCGGCACCTGGAAGTCCGCTCTTATCCTCTGCATGTTCCGGCCACATGCCTCAATTGCAGCAAGTCGGACGGCCGTTACGCTGGTGATTGGCTTGGTTGGTTCAGGATATTAACGACATTTCGTGTTTTGAGCGTGAAACCCGTACGCGCGCGAAGGTCAGGCCACCCGGGTCATCTGCTCGTCGGGCTGCCGCCCCACGGCCGGCCGGGTGCGCTCCAGGGCAGCGCCCTCGACGTCGAGCACCGGCAGCCAGCGCAGCCGGGACGGCAGCCACCAGGCGGCCCGGCCGAGCAGCGCCAGCGCGGCCGGCACGGCGACCATGCGGATCACCAGGGCGTCGAACAGGATGCCGATGGCCAGGGCGAACGCGATCGGTTTGACCGTGTCGTTGCCCTCCGGCACGAAGCCGGCGAAGACCGCGAACATGATGGTCGCGGCGGCGACCACGACCGGGGCAGCCTGCCGGAAGCCGGTGACGATCGCCTGCGCCGGCGTGGCACCGTGGGCATGCGCCTCGTGCATCCGGGAGACCAGGAAGACCTGGTAGTCCATCGCCAGGCCGAACAGGATGCCGACGATGATGATCGGGGCCAGGCTCAGCAGCGGGCCGGTGACCTGGGCGTTGACCACGGCGGAGAGCCAACCCCACTGGAACACCGCGGTGGTGGCGCCGAGGGCCGCGCCGATCGTGAGCAGGAAGCCCAGCACGCCGACCACCGGCACCAGCAGTGACCGGAAGACCAGCACGAGCAGCACAAACGCCAGGCCGACGACGAGTGCCAGGTAGATCGGCAGAGCCTCGCTGAGGGTCTGTGAGACGTCGATGCTGACCGCGGTGGTGCCGGTGACGTAGACCTTCGCGTCCGGGCCGTCCGCCACGTCGTCGCGGATGGCGTGCACCAGGTCGACGGTGGACGGGCTGTCCGGGCCGGACTTCGGGATCACGGTGATCAGGGCGGCCGCGCCGGCCGGGTTGGGTTGGGGCGCGGCGGCGAACGCCACGTCGGGCAGGGCCGCGACCTTCTCGCGTACGGTCGCCGCGTAACCGGGCGCACCGGAGCCGTCCAGCAGGATCACCAGCGGGCCGGCGAAGCCGGGACCGAACCGCTCGGCGATGATCGTGTCGGCGCGCGCCGCGGTGGAGTCGTCCGGCGCCTTCTGGTTCAGCGAGGTCTCCATGTCCAGCACCGGGATGGCCACCACGCCCAGCGCGGCCACCGCGACCACGAGGCTGAGCAGGCGCTGCCGCGTCACGAAATTGCCCCAGCCGCGGTAGAAGCCGCGGCCGGTGACCTCCGCCGCCGGCGCGGGCGGGGCGTCGCGCAGCTTGCGGGGCAGCGCCCGCCGGCCGATGAAGCCGAGTATCGCCGGCACCAGGGTGATCGCAACGAGCACCGCGATGACCACGGTGGCCGCGGCGGCCAGGCCCATCTCGCTGAGGAACGGGATGCCGACCACGGAGAGCCCGGTCAGCGCAATGACCACGGTGAGCCCGGCGGTGACCACCGCCGACCCGGCCGTGCCGACCGCCAGCGCGGCCGCCTCGGGCACCGGCAGGCCGCGACGCAGCTCCTGGCGGAAGCGGGTGACGATGAACAGCGCGTAGTCGATGCCGACCGCGAGGCCCAGCATGACGGCGAGGATCGGGGTGGTCGACTGCAGGTCGGTGAAGCCGGTCAGGGTGGTGACGCCGAGCGCGCCGATGCCGACGCCGGCGATCGCGGTCAGCAGGTTCATCCCGGCGGCGATCAGTGAGCCGTAGGTGACCGCGAGCACCAGCAGGGCGACCACCACGCCGATCGCCTCGGCCGGGCCGCCGATGTCCGCGGCGTTCTCCTGGGCGGCCTCGCCGCGTACCTCGACGGTGAGACCGCCGGCGCGGGCCTGGGTGACGGCGGCGGTGAGCGCGTCGCGCTCGGCGTTGGTGATCTCCTGCGCCTGCACGCCGTAGGTGACGGTGCTGAACGCGGCACCCTGGTCCTGCGACACCACCGGCGACTTCGGGTCGAGCGGGTTGCTCGCCGCCACCACGCCGGGCAGTTTCGCCAGCGCGCCGACCGTCTGCACAATCTGGCCCGCGGTCGCCGGGTCGGTGACCTTCGCACCGGTGGGCGCCTGGAACACGACCTGCGCGGTGCCGCCGGCCGACGCCGCACCGAAGCGCTGCCGCATCAGATCGAGCGCGATCGTCGACTCCTGGCCGGGGATCTCGAACGAGTTCACCGTCTTGCCGGCGAGGGTGAACGCGCCGACGCCGAGGGCGACCAGGGTCACCAGCCAGGCGATCAGGACGGCGGCCCGGTACCGGACCGAGCCGAGTCCGAGGCGATGGAGCAGGGTAGCCATGAGTCGTTCCCTTGCTAGTGGGTGGCGGGCGGTGCCGGTCGCGGGGAGTGGCCCCCGCCGCCGGGTCTAGTGCGGAGCCGGGACGGAATGGCCGAGCGCGTCGTAGCTGACGTCGATGACTGTCGCGAGCGCCGTGGCCGGGACCTTGTCGCGCAGCGCCACGGCGGTCACGGCGAGCGCGCCGAGCGCACCGATGACCCGGACCAGGCGTACCGGATCGGCCTCGGGGTGGAGGGCGAAGGCGGCGAAGACCGCCTCGCCGATCTCCGCCAGGACGAGCCCGATCTCGCTCTCCGGGGCGCTCATCAGGCTGGCCAGCATCAGCGCCACCGTCCCCGGGCAGTCCAGCGCGAGGCCGGCCATCAGGATGATCGCCGCCCGGTCGCGCTCCATGCCCGGCGGCCGGCCGCCCACCCGACCGCTGACCTGCCGGACCTCGCGCAGCGCGCGGTCGACGACCGCCTGCTGGAGAGCCTCCTTGGAGGGATAGCGGTGCAGCAGGCCGGTCTTGGAGTAGCCGACCGCGTCGGCGATGCGCTGCACCGACGTCTCCCGGAACCCGTGGCGGGCGAACAGCTCGGCGGCGGCCTCGAGGATCTCATCGTCGATCTGTTCCTTGCTCGGGCGCGGCATGTGGACCAGCGTAGACCGTGTGGACCAGCTTGGTCGGTAACCGACCGAGGTGGTCCTCACAATGCGATCACTTTCTCAGGAGTACCGGATGTCCGTTGCGAGCCACCCCGAACGCCGGAATTCCGGCGCACAACACGACAGCGCCCGGCAGCCCCTCGGGGGCGGCCGGGCGCTGCGGGAGTGGGTCAGTTGTTCAGCGTGCAGGTCTGCAGGCCCTCCGCGTTCAGGTTCGGCTTCGCTGCGGTGCGCCCGATCGCGGTCTCGATCCGGTTGATGGTGGAGAACCGCTTGTCGGCCAGCGGGCCGAGGATGGCGTTCTGGACGAAGTTGGGTCCGCCCTGGCCGACCGAGTTCGTCAGCCGGTTGTTGGCCTCGGCGATCTGCGTGTTCAGCAGCTCGAGGTTGCGCTGCACCTCGGCCTGCGCCTGGGCCGGAACGGCCACGCCGACCTGCACTGCGGGGCAGTCGACGGTGGGCA
>DASWMR010000164.1:0-4402 GCA_036399635.1 Actinoplanes sp.
ACGCTCGATGATCGCGTACGAGGCGGCCCGCCTGCTGATGGCTCGCAGCCGGTGGGCCGAGGCGCTGCCCCATCTGCGCGGCGTACCCCAGCGGCTGCGGGGGATCGGCGCGCGCGACGAGGCCGACCGGATCGAGAGCATGTTGGCCGAGGCGCTGCTGCACAGCGGTTCGGCGGACGAGGCGGTGGGCATGCTGCGCGCACTGCTCGACCGGCTGCCCGGCGACGCGGTATTGCGTGAGCCGGTAACCGCGTTGCTGGCGGCGGCCGACAAGGCGCGAACAGATCCGCCGCCGTCCTGAACGCACGTTAAGGAGTGGACTTGACAGCGGGTTACAGTGACCTGGTGACGACGGTTGATCAGCAACAGCGATCGGGGCCGCCCGCGCCCCGGCGACGGTCGCGCCGCGACGAGATCCTGGAAATCGCGGTCGGCCTGTTCGCCGCGCGCGGCTATCACGGTGTGTCGATGGACGACATCGGCTCGGCCGCGGGGGTGACCGGTCCGGCGCTCTACCACCACTTCGCTGGCAAGGAAGCCATGCTTGTCGCCGCGCTGATCCCGGTGAGCGAGGGACTGTTGCACGGCGGCAAGGCGCGGGTCTCGCGCCACGCCGAGGATGCCGGCGCCGCGCTCGCCGACCTGATCGACTTCCACGTCGAGTTCGCCCTGAACAACCCGGCCGTCATTGCGCTGCACCTGCACGAGCTCGATCGCCTGCCCGAGGAGCCGCGCCGGCAGATCCGTCGGCTCCAGCGGCTCTACGTCGAGGAGTGGGTCGGTGTGCTGGCCACCCTCCGTCCCGAGCTGGAGGCGGCCGAGGCCCGGGTGCTGGCGCACTCGGCGTTCGGCCTGATGAACTCGACGCCGTTTTTGGGCGGCGAGGTCGACCGCCGCCGCCGGGCCGCCCTGCTGCGGAACGCCACGATCCACGCCCTCACCGGGCACTGAAACGCCGCACCACCATCCCGATGCCCCCCACCCCCGGGGCATCGGGGTACCGACCGCCCCGACCCTGGGCGTTGCACGACGCCGCCCCGATCGGGCGCCGAGAGACGAAAGTCGAGACTCAGATGATCGAATCGCTGCTCATCGCCAACCGGGGCGAAATCGCCCGCCGGATCATCCGCACCGCCAAGCGGCTCGGCGTCCGGACGATCGCCGTCCATTCGGACGTGGACGCGGACCTGCCGTTCGTCGCCGAGGCGGACGAGGCGGTCGGTGTCGGCCCGGCCAATCCGGCACTGAGCTATCGCAATGCCGAGGCGATCCTGGCCGCCGCGAAGTCGACAGGTGCCCAGGCGATCCATCCGGGCTACGGCTTTCTCAGCGAGAACGCCGACTTCGCCCGCACCGTCGAGGCGCACGGCCTGATCTGGGTCGGCCCGCCGGCCGCCGCGATCACCGCGATGGGCGACAAGATCAACGCGCGGAATCTGATGGCCGCGGCCGGCGTGCCCGTCGCACCGGGCTCCCCGGACCCGGCCGGTACCGTGCAGGCGGCGCTTGAGGTGGCCGCCGAGATCGGTTATCCGGTGATGGTGAAGGCAGCCGCGGGCGGCGGCGGCATGGGCATGGCGGTCGCGGCCGACGAGGCCGCCCTGCGCACCGAGTACGACAAGGTCCGGGCGTTCGCCGAGCGGATGTTCGGCGACGGCTCGGTGCTGATCGAGCGTTACTTCCCCCGGGTACGCCACGTCGAGGTGCAGATCCTCGGGCTGGCCGACGGTCGGGTGATCGCCCTGTCCGAGCGGGAGTGCTCGGTGCAGCGCCGCAACCAGAAGCTGGTCGAAGAGGCCCCCTCGCCCGCGGTGACGCCGGAGCTGCGCGCGCGTCTACGGGCCGCGGCGGTGCTGGCCGGCGAGGCGGTGCACTACCGCAACGCGGGCACTGTCGAGTGTCTGCTCGACCCGGCCACCGGCGAGTTCTTCTTCCTCGAGATGAACACCCGGCTCCAGGTGGAGCACCCGATCACCGAGCTGATCCACGGCATCGACCTGGTCGAGGAGCAGCTGCGGATCGCGTCCGGCGAGGCACCCACCTTCGATCCGGTCGAGCTGCGCACCGCCGGGCACGCGATCGAGCTGCGGATCAACGCCGAGGACCCGAAGCGGTTCCTGCCGGGCCCCGGCAAGGTCGCCACCTGGGTCGAGCCGGCCGGCGAGGGCGTCCGGGTCGACTCCGGCTATGCCGCCGGCACCACGGTCACCCCGTTCTACGACTCGTTGATGGCCAAGCTGATCGTCTTCGGCGCGGACCGGGCCGACGCGATCGCCAAGGCGCTGGTCGCGGTCGCCGACTTCGAGATCGTCGGCCCCAAGAACAATCTGCCGTTCTTCGCCGAGCTGCTGGCGAACGAGGAGTTCCGCACCGGCGACTACGACACCGGCATAGTCGCCCGCATGCGGTAGAACGGTCCACTTCGTACGGTGAAACCGAAGCAACGACGCGTGAGGTGAGCCCGATGGCCGATGTCAGCATCCGTGAGGTTGCCCCCCGGGACGGTCTGCAGAACGAGGAGCCGGTCCCGACCGACGCGAAGGTCCGCCTGATCGACGCCCTGAGCCAGACCGGCGTTCGGCGGATCGAGGCGGTCTCGTTCGTGCATCCCAAGGCCATCCCGCAGATGGCCGACGCGGACGAGGTGTGGTCGGGGGTCCGCAAAAATCCCGATATCCGGTACTCGGCCCTGATCCCGAACACCCGCGGCGCGCAGCGGGCCCTCGCCGCGGGTTTCGCCGAGATCGAAGTGGTGGTGTCCGCTTCGGACACGCACAACCGGCGCAACCTGAACCGCTCGACCGACGAGTCGCTGGACGACATCGCCCAGCTCATCCGACTCATCCACACCGCTGGCGGGACCGTCGAGGTCATCGTGGCGACCAGCTTCGGCTGCCCGTTCGAGGGGAACATCGAGCCGGAGCGGGTGGCGGACATCGTGGCCCGGGTCCGCGCGGACGGCGCGGACCGCATCGCCTTCGGCGACACCACCGGCATGGCGACACCTCGGCGGGTCCGCGATCTTCTGTCGGCCGTACGTCCGGACCTGCTGCACTTCCACAACACCAGGGGTACCGGGCTGGCCAATATCCTGACCGCGCTCGACCTCGGGGTCACCGAGTTCGACGCCAGCGTCGGCGGCATTGGTGGCTGCCCGTACGCCCCGGGCGCCTCCGGCAATGTGGCCACCGAGGAGGTCGTCCACATGCTCCACGACATGGGTATCGACACCGGGATCGACCTGGACCGTCTGATCGAAACGGCAGAGCTGGCCGAGAAACTGCTCGGGCGCACACTTCCGTCGGGAGTTCTGCGAGCCGGACCGCGCACTCGATTGGTATGACGTCGCCGATCGCCGCACGCCGGATCATTTCCGCATTCTTGGCGTGACCCGTTCTGTATACCTTCGTTAGCAATACGAGTGGCTGATCCCCTTTTGTGCGGATCGGCCATCGGCCAGAGCCGAACGACGAGGGGCGAAATCATGACGGTACGAAGGGTCGAGCGCGAGTTGCGTACGGCTTTTTCGACACCGTCGCCGCCGCCCGCCGACGTTCCCGCGCCCATGCCGCCGCACATCCAGTGGGCGGAGTGGCGAACGGAACCCGGCACCGGGCACACCGATTACCGGTGCGGCCCGCGCACGCTCGTCGTCCGCGGCTCGGCCGATGCGACCTGGCCACTCACCGGCGACGCCGCGCACGCGACGGACCGAACGGACGGACCTGTCGGTTCGTCACTCGGTTCCGCTGTGGACGGTAACGCCACTGTGCCGGTCACCGGGCTCCTGATGGCGGCTGCCCAGCCGCTGGAGACCCGGTATACGGCCCATCAGCAGCACACCAACCGGGAGCTTGCCGGCCCAATCCGCCTCACCGGCGGACTGGCGAGCACCCGACAGCAGCTCACCCCGGCCGCGGCTGAGTCGCGGCCGCACCTGGGGCTGGTCAGCGGCACTCCAGCCGGCCTCACCTGACTTCCGGAAAGGCCGACGGCGGTCAGTCGACCGCCGGCAACCGACCGGCACCGGCTTCGGTGTCCGAGTTCCGGGCCGATTCCCTACCCGTTTGTCCACAAACGGTGAATCGTCCGCGCCTGACCACCCGCACCGCGCCCGCGATGGTGCATGCCGACGGGCGGAGTCAGGACAGAAGAAGTCGTGCCAGGACACCGCTGCGCCCGAAACGCAGGTACGGAACACCGTTATCAGCACAAGCCATTAATTCAGATATTTTCCGAAGGGCAACTCTCCTCAATGAAGACTTGGGTTCGTAAGACTCTGAGCGCTGGCATCCTGGCCGCTGGCGCCCTGCTGCTCGCCCCGAGCGCCGCGCAGGCCGACGCCGGGCAGGACGTTTCCGGGATTCTGAACAACAACTCGGTCCTCAGCGACAACCAGCTC
>DASWMR010000165.1:0-7355 GCA_036399635.1 Actinoplanes sp.
CCTGCGCGACCAAGTAGCCCATACCTAGGGGGTGCCCGCCGAGGCGGGCACCCCACACCTACCTGTCAGGCGGCTACCGGCAGACCGTCCGGGCTGGTCACGGCCAGCCGGGAGCGCAGCGTGCCGCGCGTCGCGATCTGGTCGTAGTAGGCCGCGCGCCGCCGGGCGACGCAGCCCTCCTTCGCCGGGGCCTCGGCGGCCAGCGACGGATCGAGGTGCGTGTTCAGGCCGTCGCGCAGCATGGTCAGCGCCTCGGCGCGCAGCTGCGACACCCTCGACTCGGTCACCCCGAGATCCTCGGCGATCCGCGCCATCGGCCGCTCCTCGAAGAAGTAGCCCTGCACCACCACGCGAAGGCGCTCCGGCAGCGCGTCGATCGCGTGCCGCAGATAGCCCAACCGTTCGCGGCGGACCAGCAGCTCCTCCGGCCCCGCGCCCGGCTCGGTGACCATGTCGTCGGCCGCGGCGGTGGCGAAGCCCTGCAGACTGAAGACCACGGCCCGCTGCACGTCGTCGTCGGCCGACTCGATGTCCTCGACCGAGCAGCCCAGCCGGCCGGCCACCTCTCCGATGGTGGGCGTGCGGCCCAGCTCGGCGGTCAGCTCCTGGCGGGCGCCGTCGGTGCGCCGGGCCCGCTGCCGCACCGAGCGGCTCGCCCAGTCCAGGCCGCGCAGCTCATCGAGCAGGGCGCCGCGCACCCGGGCGGCGGCGAACCGGCCGAACGGAACGCCCCGGTCGTCGTCGTAGCCGCGTGCAGCGTGCACCAGGGCGGCGTATCCGGCGGACAGCAGATCGTCGCGGTTGACGTGGGCCGGTACCCGGGCCAGCATCTCGCGGACCAGGTGGCCGACGAGCGGCATGTGTTCGGTGACGATGTCCGCACGGCGACGCTCGGCGGCATTGACTCCGTTCATGGGGGGTCTCTCCTCGCGAACCGGCCGGGGAGGGGGAGTCCCGGCGCTGAGGAGAACGTTGACGGCCGCTGAGTGCTAAACGGGTCTTGTTCGGGTGCAGGTCGGTAGCGCGTGATCGGCACGGGTATGCTTGATCTCGCGGCCCGCCCAGTCTTGCCTCGGGCCGCCTTCGGACGGGCCTATCGGCACCGTCCCTGGGATCGGCCACCATGCGCTGCGACTGAGCACAACCAGTCCGCACCGGGCAGGACGACCCCCTAACCCTTGGGAGTTCCCGCTTCATGACCACCTTCACCGAGCTCGGCGTGCCCGCGATTCTGACGGCGGCCCTCGCCGACCTCGGGATCACCACGCCCTTCCCGATCCAGAGCGCCACCCTGCCGGACACATTGGCCGGCCGGGACGTGCTCGGCCGCGGCCGCACCGGCTCCGGCAAGACGTACGCGTTCGCGCTGCCCCTGCTGGCCCGCCTCGCGACCTCCGGGTCGCCCCGCCGGCCCGGCCGCCCGCGTGCGCTGATCCTGGCGCCCACCCGGGAGCTGGCTACCCAGATCGACGCCGCACTGGCGCCGTTGGCCGCCGCGCTGAAGCTGCGCACCCTTGTCATCTTCGGCGGCGTCGGCGCGGCCCCCCAGATCAAGGGCCTGAAGGCCGGCGTCGACGTGGTCGTCGCCTGCCCCGGCCGGCTCGACGACCACCTACGCAGCGGGCACGCCTCGCTGGACGCGGTCGAGATCACCGTGCTGGACGAGGCCGACCACATGGCCGACCTCGGCTTCCTGCCGGTGGTGCGGCGCATCCTCGAGCAGACCCCGCGCACCGGCCAGCGCCTGCTCTTCTCGGCCACCCTCGACAACGGCGTGGACGTGCTGGTCAAGCGCTTCATGCGCACCCCGGTGACGCACGCGGTCGACTCGGCCGCCGAGACCCCGGTCGAGATGTCCCACCACGTGCTGCACGTGCGCGGCGACGACCGCTTCCCAGTGCTGGTCGACCTGCTCTCCGCACCCGGCCGCTCGGTCGTCTTCACCCGCACCAAGCGGCGCGCCAAGGTGCTCACCAAGCAGCTCATCCAGGCCGGCGTGCCGGCCGTCGAGCTGCACGGCAACCTGGCGCAGAACGCCCGCAACCGCAACATGGCAGCGTTCTCCGACGGCACCGCCGAGACCCTGGTCGCCACCGACATCGCGGCCCGCGGCATCCACGTCGACGACGTAGCCTTGGTGATCCACGCCGACCCGCCGGTCGAGCACAAGGCCTACCTGCACCGCTCCGGCCGCACCGCCCGCGCCGGCGCCCAGGGCACGGTGATCACGCTGATGACCGACGACCAACAATCCGAGGTACGCGACCTGACCCGGCGCGCCGGCGTGCGCCCCACCACCAACCGGACCCGCCCGGGCGACCCCCTGCTGGCCAAACTGGCCCCGGGTGAGCGCACCTTCGTCACCCCCGCCCCCGAGCAGCCGCCGGCCCCCACGGCAGCCCGCGCCGGCAACGGCGGCCGGTCCCGCCCCCGCAGCGGCCGGGCAGCAGCCCGCCCATCCGAGTCGCGCCCCGCCGAGACCCGCCACGAGCAGGCCACCGGCCAGTCCCGCGGCCGCCGCACCGGCGCCGCACCGGTGCACACCAGCCAGACCCGCACCGGCGCCACCCCCTCCCGAGGCGGCGCAACCTCGACGCGGGCCGGTGCTTCTTCCGGGCGCTCCGGCGCCCCGGCCGCCCGCAACGGTTCCGCATCGTCGCGCGGCGGCTCCGGCGCAAGCGCCGGAGCCCCGGCGAAGAGCGCAGCCGCGTTCTCCTCATCCAGCCGCGTCGGCCGCCGCTGACCTGCAGCGTCCACCCTTCGCCCGCAGGGGCCGCTGCCCCGACGACAGTCGGCGGAGCGGCCCCTATTGCTCTGCTCACCAATACGCACCACCCCGTCCGGCCCTCCTTGCTCTAGTCCGAAAAAGCACCCTGCCCCGTCACCGGCCCAAGTGGCAAAATCTCAGGTACTGCTTATGGCCCGCCGTGCCCCAACCCCGCGCCGCGGCCCTGATCATGGGTGTCGGGCCGTCGGCATGCCCTTCTCACGCCTGCGAAGCGTCACCCAAAGGAAATGGGTGGCTGCTCACCATACGAACCAACCGCCGATTTCGAGAATCTTGGAAAGGCAGGCCCGCAGAGAGCACAATCAGCGGTGCCAACGGGCCAGACACCCCGCCGCAGGCGCAGGGCGAGAAGCACCGCGGCGGTCGCCACTCCACGGGCAAGAGCCGCAATACCGAAATATCCCACCCCGTCGCGCCGGATCACGCGCGAGGATGTGGAGCCACGCCCGCCCATCAGCCACGTTTCCACATCCTCACCCATGATCCGCAGCCCCCTGCCTGCGACCGCGGAATAGATACGGGTGGTCGAGATGGCTATCCGATGGCCACGACCTAAATGGTGTAATCCGGGCGTCGTCCGCACACAACTTCCAGCAAATGGGGCACTGAACCGCCCGAACCGCCCAATCTTGTGGCGCAAAACCCACCCGCTCAGCTCACATCAACAAGATCGAGCTTGCTCTGACCGGAAAGCACCCTGCCCAGCCACCGGCCCAAGTGCCAAATCTCAGGTACTGCTTATGGCCCGCCTTGCCCCAACCCAGGTCGCCAGGAAGCAGCAGCCTCCAGGGTGGACGACGCCGGGCCGACCTCCAGGGCGACCGGGCAGTCCCCGACCGCGGACGCTCAGCTCGCCGGTCAATCCGCCGCCCAAGCCCGCGCCGCCCAAGCCCGCGCCGCCCAAGCCCGCGCCGCGCTGTCGCTAGCCGGCCGGAATGTCCACCGCGATCTCGTCGCTCAGGGCGAAGCCGTCGGCCAGCGCGAGGTGGTCACCGCTCCAGAAACGGCCCGGGTCGTACCAGTTCGGCTCGCGCTTGCGGGGCAGCAGGCCCATCTCCTCGTACGTCACCGCGACGACCTCGGCGCAGTAGGCCGTTTCCAGGTCGGTGTCGGTCGGCTTCTCGTCGCGCCGCCACGGCGGCCGCACCTGGGGCACCCGGCCGCGGACCCACCGCCAGGCCAACTGGGCCGAGGATGGGAACGGCGTGCCGTCGAGCCGGGCGACCACCGTCAACGCTTTGTCCTCCAGCGGCCGGGACACGGCCGGCTCGAGCTGGCGCAGCCAACCGCGCTGGCCGTACCGGTGGCCCCAGACTGTCACCGCGTCCCGCAGATCGTGCAGCTGGACGCCCCGCTGGAACGTGCCGGACCACAGGTCGGGCAGCGACCGGCCCAGCTCGGCGTGCCACATCAGCGGCGGCATGTCGTCGATGACCAGGGACATCCCGACGTGGTTGACGGGGCTGTTGGTCAGCGTCTGGATGGCACGGTCCGGCCCGGATCGGCCGCGGAAGATCCAGATGTCACCTGTACGCGTGAGGTCGATGGCCTCATTGAGGCTGATGGCGGCGTCCACGTGTCTATCCTCGGGTGATGCGTTGGTGGAAAATTGTGGGCTTGGCGGGATTGGCAGGCGTGGCCGCGACCGGTGCGGTGGTGACCCGGGCGGAGCGTCGGCGGCGGGCGTACTCACCGGCGGAGGTCAGGGAGCGCCTGCACCAGCGGGCCGCCGAGGCCGCCGAGCCGGTGCCGGTCTCAGACGACATCGGTGTCTCGGAGTAGCGACCACAGCCCCGCGCCGTCCGGCGCGGAGAACCAGGTCTTGCCACCCGAGCCGACCGCCTCGGGGTCGCCGGACGGGCCGGGAACGGCACCGGCCAGCACCGACTGGGTGGGCGACAGCCGCCGGATCGCGACGGCCGCGACGTTCTGCGGGTGGGTGTGCGCGAACTCGGAGTAGATCTCCTGGTCGTGCTGGCCGTCGTCGCCGACGAGCAGCCACTTCACCTCGGGAAACTCGATGGCGAGCCGACGCAACGTGCTGCGCTTGTGCTCCTGGCCGCTGCGGAACCAGCGGTCGGAGGTGGGCCCCCAGTCGGTCAGCAGGAGGGGACCCGCCGGGTACAGGTGCCGGGAGAGGAAGCGGGTCAGCGTGGGCGCCACGTTCCACGCGCCGGTGGACAGGTAGAAGACCGGGGCGCCGGCATTCGCCGTGACCAGGCGCTCGTAGAGGACCGCCATGCCGGGCACCGCGTTGCGGGCGTGCTCGTCGAGCACGAACGTGTTCCACGCGGCCAACAGCGGCCGGGGCAGCGCGGTCACCATGACGGTGTCGTCGATGTCGGAGATCAGGCCGAACCGGCAGTCTGGATCGACCACCCGGACCGGTGCGTCCACCGGCTCGGCACCCTCGGTACTCAGCCGCACCTTGCGCCACCCAGGCTCGAGATCACCCTTGACGCGGCAGTCCACGTACCCGCTGCGGTCGGTGCGGGTCTCGGTGACGCTGTCGCCGACCTGGATCTGCACCACCGTGTCGGTGACCGGCGAGGTGGTGAAGCTGCGCCAGCCGCGCACCTTCTCAAGGCTTTTCCGCGCCCGCACCGGTCGGGTCAGCACCACCCGGGCCATCACCCGCGCCCAGCCTGGGGCGCCGTAGCCGGTATAGGCCGTGATGACCGGCTGCCACCCGCGGCTGCGCAGCCGACGGATGAGCACCTCGTGCAGCGCGTCCTCGACGCGCGCGGCTCGATGCAGCCGGATCGCGGGCGGTTGCGCGCCCGCCGGTGTTGACGCCACGCCGGCCCCTGCCCTCTCGCGTCGCCGGTCATCCTGCCCGGTTACGGTACCTGCCCGGTATGACACTCGCGGGTGAACCCGCCATCCGTCTTACCCTCCACAGCGGACTTCTAGGCCCCCTTTCAGGCCACCGCCGGAAGCTCGCCCGTGGTCCACTGCTCGGCCCGCCACTGTTCATCGGAGACGGGTTGCCGGACGCCGGTGCGGGCCACCGCAGCCGTCGCCTCCAGGCGCAGGCCGCGCAGTGCCTCGGCGGCCGTCTCGGCGGCCTGCCAGGCGGCCCGCTCGCGCTCCTGCGCGGCACGGTAGGCGGCCAGCCGGTGCTCGCGGATCGCGTTGCGCAGGGCCGCCTCCTGCACCACCGGGTGCAGCCGTGGGTTCCAGCCGCGGTGCGCGTAGATGTCGTTCAGCTGGGCGATGGAGATCTCCCGGTTGCGGCACGCCGCGGTCGCCGCGGCATGCAGGTAGCGCTCCCGGTCGACGTTGTCCCCCGGCTTGCGTCGCCGGCTCATCAGCGGGTAGGCAGTGGCCCGGGTGGTCTGCCGGGCCGCGAGGTCGGCCGCGTCGAACGCGGCCCAGGCGCCGTCCAGATCGCGTTGGGCTGCCTCCCACTCGGCGCGCTCGCGGGTGGCCGTCGCGGCAGCCCGCCCGGCGGCCACGGTGAGCTCGTCGACGTACCGGAGGTGCTCGTACTCCGGCGCCGGGGCGTCCACCTCGGCGTGTCCCAGCTCGTCGGCGGCGGGTGCGACGACCTGCACCGAGCGGGGCAGGGCCATGACGGCCACCGCGAGGGCGAGCGCGAGCACCATCAACATCCACACGGCGGCGGCTTGCGGCAGGGAGGCGAAGAAGTCTTGCAGGGCGAGTTCCACGGAACACCTCACAGGATGAAGAGACGGCCTTCGTGGGGGGATCGCTTGCGTGGGAATGCCGCCCCGGGGAGGGCGCGTCGACAAGTCGGGCTTGGGGGTACCCGGCCGCCGGTGCGGACTGCGGCTCAGACGGTCGGAGGGCCCCGCTCGGCCCGCACCCGGAGCGCGAAACCGGCCACCAGGAGCACCGCGGTCGCCGCGATCAGCTCCGCAGCGGTGACCGGCGCGGACGGCGCGACGGGCTCGACGATCGACTCGAGGGCGACCGCCGCCGGAGCCGCGGCACGCGCCTCGGCCACCACCACGATCGGCGCGGGGGGCGCCGGCGTGCTGGTCTCGACCTGCACGGTGAAGGCCGTGGCCAGCATTGCCAGCCCGGCGAAGAAGCGCATGAGGCGGCTGCCGTCCCAGGAACGGGTAAGCACGCACGCCACAGCAGTCACGGGACCAACCTACCGTTTCCGGCCGCAACGTGCACGAGTCACTAAAGTTACGGCGCGCACAGCACTAGGCCGGAACTCCACCGGGAGAGGGACGATGGGAGCGTGGACCTCCAGGTAGTTGATCAAGTTGACGAGCTCGGCGGGTGGGTCGCCGAGGGCTGCGTGCTGGTGCTGAGCGGTGCCGGGCTGTCGACCGACTCCGGCATCCCGGACTATCGGGGCCCGTCCGGGTCGGCGCGGCGGGCCACCCCGATGACCTACCAGGCGTTCACCCGTGACCCGGTGGCCCGCCGCCGCTACTGGGCCCGCAGTCACCTGGGCTGGCGCACGATCGGCGAGGCCCGGCCGAACCCCGGGCACCGCGCGGTCGCCCAACTGCAGGAGCGGGGCTTGCTGCACGGCGTGCTCACCCAGAACGTGGACGGCCTGCACCAGGCGGTTGGCGCCCGGGAC
>DASWMR010000166.1:0-7196 GCA_036399635.1 Actinoplanes sp.
GCCGAGGTGACCCACGCGCACGCCGAGGGCATCGCCGGTGGGGTGGGGGTGGCGGTCGCCGCGGCCGCCGCTGCGGCGGGCCGGCTGGACGGGCAGCGACCGGGCCTCCTGGCGACGGTGGCCGCGCGCACCCCGGCGGGCCGGGTGCGCGACGCGCTGCTGGCCGGGCAGCGGATCGAGCGGGTCGCGGAGGCTGCGGCCGAGCTGGGCACCGGGGCGCGGGCGATGGCGCGAGACACGGTGCCGTTCGCGGTCTGGGTCGCCGACCGGTTCTTGCACGACTATCCGGCGGCCATCGCGGCCTGCCTGGACGCGGGCGGGGACGTCGACACGACCTGCGCGATCGCCGGGGGCATCGTGGCGGCGTACACCGGGCCGGTCGGCATCCCGCCGGCCTGGCTGCGCGCCCGCGAGCCGTTGCCCGCCTGGCTGGCCGCTGCAACCGCCGACTGAACTAGGGCCTAGTACCGGCGGGTATACCCGATTCCTCATGTCGGTCTTCGCACCGCCGATTCCCTTGCCGTGCGGAGAGAAGAGAAGGTGTTGGCCGGGGCGGGAGTCGCGCTCGCGGCGTCGTGGTTCGGGCTCGAGATGGGCGGAGTCAGCGCAGCCGCCGCCGGGTATCTGGTCGGGGTGCCGGCGCTGGCCGCCGTGCCGGCCTGGCTCTCCCGACGGTCCGCCCAGCGCAGCCAGGACGCGCTGGGCCGGGCCACCGACCGCGAGCGGGTGCTCGGCGAGCTGAGCGGTGGCCTGCTGCTGGCGTCCGACGCCGCCGAGGTGCACCGGCTCGCCGTGCGGGCCGCTGCCGCTCTGCTGACGGGCTGCCCGGGTGCCCGGATCTCGGTCGCCGAGGTCGTCGAGGACGAGCCGGACACGCTGCTTGTGACCGAGGCGGTCGGCGTCGGCGCCGACCAGGTGCTGGGCAGCCGGGTGCCGGCCGCCGCGATCCCGGCCGCCCTGGCCACCCGGGTCGCCGGTGGCGAGGTGGTGACCGGTGCGATCCTCACCGAGCTCGGCGTGGTCGGCCTCGAGGGCGAGGACGACCGCCCGATCACGGTGCTTCCGCTGATCAACGGCGCCCGGTTCTTCGGCGTGCTCTGCGTGAGCGCCGACGGCGAACTGCCGCTCGAGCTGCGCATCGCGTTCGAGGCGCTGGGCACCCAGGTGTCGCTGGCGCTGGACAGCGTGGCGCAATCCGCCGAGCTGACCCGTCGAGCGATGCACGACGGGCTGACCGGGTTGGGCAACCGGGGGCTGTTGCACGACCGGCTCACCGCTGCGCTCGCCCGTTCCCGGCGTACCGGCCGACCGGTGGCCGCGCTGCTGCTCGATCTCAACGGCTTCAAGCACGTCAACGACGCCCACGGGCACGAGGTGGGCGACCGCCTGCTCGAGGTGGTGGCCGACCGACTGCGGCAGAGCGTCCGGGTCGAGGACACCGTCGGGCGGTTCGGCGGTGACGAGTTCGTGGTGCTCGCCGAGGACCTGCACTCGGCCCGGGACGCTCTGGTGATCGCTGACCGGATCATCGCGGCGATGAACGAGCCGGTGATCGTCGGCCGAGCCCGGATCCGCGTTCCGGCCGGCATCGGGATCGCCCTGTCGCACTCCGAGACGAGCGGCCCCGATGAGCTGCTCCGACTGGCTGACACGGCGATGAACACCGCCAAGACCCGGGGTGGCGGCTACCACCTGCACGGCGCGATGCTGCTGTCCTGATGCCCGAGGGCATTTCTGGTGGAGCACGAGGGGCTGCGGCGTGGCCCAGCCGGCGCCTGACTGCAGCCGCAGAACGGCCGCATCCAACACCGGGATGCGACTGCCCTGCGGCCGACGCCAGCCACCACCTGGACCGCGCCTCACTCCCGCGTGCTCCACCAAATATGCCCTAGGCTGCCCGGTGTGACGGAGTCAGTGGAGCAGCGCGTCGAGACCGGCGAGCCGGACGGCTTGGAGCGGCTCTGGACGCCGCACCGGATGACCTACATCTCCGGTGGGGACCGGCCCGAGGGTGGTTACGAGAAGCCGGCCGGCTGCCCGTTCTGCCGCGCGCCGGGCGTGGCCGAGGGGGAGAGCCTCGTGGTCGCGCGCGGCGCGGACGTGTTCGCGGTGCTGAACCTCTACCCCTACAACCCGGGGCACCTGCTGGTCTGCCCCTACCGGCACGTCGCCGACTACACCGAGCTGACCGACGCGGAGACGGCCGAGCTGGCGGCGTTCACCCGCAAGGCGATGCGCGTGGTGCGCGGCACCAGCAGCCCGCACGGCTTCAACATCGGCATGAACCAGGGCTCGGTGGCCGGCGCCGGGATCGCCGCCCACCTGCATCAGCACCTGGTGCCGCGGTGGGGCGGGGACGCCAACTTCATGCCGGTGATCGGCCGCACCAAGGTGCTGCCGCAGGTCCTGCAGGACACCCGGGAGATGCTGGCCAAGGCCTGGCCGAACTTCTGACATCTGACATCGATCGAAGCCGTATCAACAGATCACATCGACTTCGGTAAGTCGTCGCAGCAGAGCGCCCCACGCCGTGCCCGCCCCCCGGGACCCGCCCCCCGGCGCCCGCGCCCTGGAGCGCGGCACCTCGGTCCCGACGACCGCCGGAAACCCGACGATGACCCACCGCAAGTTCGTGCTGGACCTCACCTGTGTCCTCCGAATGAACCTGCGCATCACGCACAGTAATTTGGTGAAGTTGCATGGGGAGCGGTGGGCGGGGCGGGTGCTGGGGCTTGCGTCAGTGGGTTGAGAGTGCTCGGATGCCGGCGACGATTTCTTCGGCGGAGGGTGCGCCGGACGGGTCGGTGAGCCACTGGGTCACTACGCCTGACATCAGCGCCATCTGCACTGAGCCGGCGCTGCGCACCGTCGCCTCGTCGAGCTCGTTCTCGGGACGGCCGGTGGCGATCGCGGCCAGTCCCCGGCGGCCCTCCCACAGGCCGCCGGCGAGCTGGGCGCGCAGCTCGGCGCTGTGCTCGCTGTGGATCAGCACCTCGACGCTGGCCAGCCAGAGCTCGCGGTGCGAGGCGATCGACCGGATCACCCGCCGCCAGAACCGGACCATCGGGTCGGCTGGATCGTCGTCCAGCTCCTCGGCCAGTGCCTTCTCCACCGCCGCGCCCCAGTCCTCCATGGCGCTGAGCATGGCGGCGGTCAGCAGCGCCTGGGTCGAGCCGTAGTGGTAGCCGATCGAGCCCAGGTTGGTTCCGGACGCGGCCACGATGTCGCGGGCCGTCGTACGCGCGTATCCCTTGGCGAACATCGCGCGCTTGGCGCCTTCCAGCAGGTCTTCCCGGTGCCCCATGTCCGCGATCCTAACTTCTATACAAACGTATAAGACGTTTGTATAGTAACCGCATGACCAACGACCGAGTACTGATCTCCGGAGCCGGCGTGGCCGGCCCGGCATTGGCCTTCTGGCTGCACCGGCGCGGCTTCCGGGTGACCGTCGTCGAGCGGGCGGCCGGGGTGCGCGCGGCGGGGTACAAGGTGGACGTTCGCGGCGCGGCGAGCGATGTCCTGCTGCGGATGGGCCTGCACGAGGCGGTCGCCCGAGTCGACACCGGCATGCGGCAGATCACCTACGTGCGGCGCGACGGGCGGCCGATCGCCACCCTGCCGGCGGATCTGATCATGGGGCGGCGCGGCGACGACCTCGAGGTGATGCGCGGTGATCTCGGTCGGATCCTGCACGAGGCCACCGCGGACGGCGTGGAGTACGTCTTCGACGACACGATCACCGTGCTCACCGACGGGCCGGACGGCGTCGACGTGACGTTCGCCCGCGGCGGCCCGCGGCGGTTCGACTACGTGGTCGGCGCCGACGGGCTGCATTCAACGACCCGGCGGCTGACCATGGGCGACGTGCCGCTGCGCCACCTGGGCGCGTACATCTCGATTTTTTCGGTCCCCAACGAGCTGGGCCTCGACCGCGAGGAACTGATGTTCTCCCGGCCCGGGCGGCTGATCTTCGCGTACGCGATGGGCCGCACCGAGAAAGCGATGGTGGGCTTCACCTTCGCCGCCCCCGCGGGCAGTCACGATCGGCGCGATGCCGCTGCCCAGAAGGACGTGGTGCGGCGGGCCTTCACCGGGCTCGGCTGGCGCAGCGACGAGTTTCTGTCCGCAATGGACACCGCGGACGACTTCTACTTCGACTCGATGAGCCAGGTGGAACTGCCGTCCTGGTCGGCCGGGCGGGTGGTGCTGCTCGGCGACGCCGCGCATTGCCCGGCTCCCGCCTCCGGCCAGGGCACCAGCCTGGCGCTCGTCGGGGCGTACGTGCTGGGTGAGCATCTCGGCAAGCCGGGCGGCTTCGACGCCTACGAGCAGCGGATGCGGCCATACGTGGCGAAGAACCAGGCCTTCGGCCGCAAGATGGCCCGGGAGATGGTGCCCGGCGGCCGGCTCGCCATCGCGTTCCGCAATTACGGCATGCGGACGTTGAAATACCACCCGCGCAAGGAGCAGGTGATCGCGAAGGTGCTAGCTCCACTGCACGAGGCGGCCCGGGCCATCACCATCTGACCGCCCCTAATTAGCGGGTCTGCTCCTTGCGGATCAGATCGGCCAGGTGTGCGGGCATCGGCTCGTGCCGGGCGTACGTGCGGGAGAAGGTGCCCGCGCCCGAGGAGAGAGCGCGCAGCTCCACCGCGTACCGGATCAGCTCGGTCGCGGGGACCTCGGCCCGCACGATGCTGTGCCCGCCCTCGTCGTCGGCCTCGGTGCCGAGCGGGCGCCCCCGGCGCCCGGAGAGGTCGCTCATCACCGCGCCGACGTACGGGTCCGGAACCCGCACCACGATCTCGTCGATCGGCTCCAACAGGGTCACCTGGCCGGCCGCGGCCGCCTCGCGCAGGGCCAGCGCGCCGGCGGTCTGGAACGCGGCGTCCGACGAGTCGACACTGTGCGCCTTGCCGTCGACGAGGGTGACCCGCAGGTCGACCATCGGGTAGCCGGCCACCACGCCCCGGTCGAGCTGCGCGCGCACGCCCTTCTCGACCGACGGGATGTAGTTGTGCGGCACCGCACCGCCGACCACCTTGTCGACGAACTCGAAGCCGCTGCCCCGGGGCAACGGCTCGACCTCGAGGTCGCAGACCGCGTACTGGCCGTGGCCGCCGGACTGCTTGACGTGCCGGCCGTGGCCGGTCGCCGGCGCCCCGAACGTCTCCCGCAGGGCGACCTTGACCGGCTCGGTGTCCAGGGCGACCCCGCCGGCGCGGAGCCGGTCGAGCACCACGTCGGCGTGCGACTCGCCCATCGTCCACAGCACCAGCTGATGGGTGTCCGGGTTGCGCTCCAGCCGCAGCGTGGGGTCGCCGGCCACCAGCCGGCCCAGGTTCTTGGCGAGGGCGTCCTCGTCCGAGCGGGTCTTGGCGACCACGGCGATCGGCAGCAGCGGCTCGGGCATACTCCACGGCGCCATCAGCAGCGGATCGTCCTTGCTGGAGAGCGTGTCGCCGGTCTCCGCGCTGCCCGACTTGGTGATCGCGCACAGATCGCCGGCGATGCACTGTGGCACTTCGCGCAGCTGGGCGCCGAGCGGCGCGTAGACGTGCGCCACCCGCTCGTCCGCGTCGTGGTCGGGATGCCCGCGCTCGGCCAGCCCGTGGCCGGACACGTGCAGTACCTGCTCGGGGCGCAGTGTGCCGGAGAAGACCCGGACCAGCGAGACCCGCCCGACGTGCCGGTCGATCGTGGTCTTGACCACCTCGGCGACCAGCGGCCCGGCCGGGTCGCAGGTCAGCGGCGCCCGCGGCGAGCCGTCCACCCCGGTGACCACCGGCAGGTCGTGCTCCAGCGGCGACGGCGCGCCGTTGACCAGGCCGTCGAGCAGGGCGTCCAGTCCCACACCGGTGGCCGCGCAGACCGGGATGACCGGAAAGAAGTTGCCCCGGGCGACCGCCTTCTCCAGGTCGGGCACGAGCGTGTCGGTGCTGATCAGTTCGCCCGCCAGGTAGCGGTCCATCAGGGTCTCGTCCTCGCTCTCCGCGATGATTCCCTCGATGAGTGCGTTGCGGTCGTCGGCGATCGGGTTGAGGTGCGCCGGCTCGGCCTCGCCGGCCCGCGGCGGATAGCCCGCCGAGTAGTCCAGCACGCGCAGTGTGACCAGGCCGATCAGCCCGACCACCGACTCGCCGTCGTCACCCAGCATCGGTTGGTAGATCGGCATCACGTTCTCGCCGAACACCTCCTGGCAGTCCTGCAGCGTCTCCTCGTAGTCGGCGCGCGGATGGTCCAGCCGGGTGATCGCGACCGCGCGCGGCATGCCGACCGCGGCGCACTCGGCCCACAGCGCGGTCGTCGCCTCGTCCACCCCGTCGACCGCCGAGACCACGAAGAGCGCGGCGTCCGCGGCCCGCAGGCCGGCGCGCAGCTCCCCGACGAAGTCGGCGTAGCCCGGGGTGTCCAGCAGATTGACCTTCACACCCTGGTGCACGACCGGGGCACAGCTCAACGCGACCGAGCGCTGCTGACGGACCGCCGCCGGGTCGTGGTCGGTCACCGTGGTGCCGTCGGTCACCGTGCCGGCCCGCGGGATCGCCGAGGTGGCGGCGAGCAGGGCCTCGACGAGAGTCGTCTTCCCCGCGCCGGAGTGGCCGACCAGCACCACGTTGCGAACTCTGCCGGGCTCGGTCACCACCGGCGCGGCTGCGCCGTTGAGCCCTTTCTCCGCGGATTTCTGGCCCATCCGGCCGCTCCTGTCGTTTCGACACTCTTACGACGCTGTTACTGAATCCCACACCGTCGCTACACGGGCCGCAACCCTGGTAGCCGGGTTAAACCTCGCGACGATGACGATACGGCCACGCTCGTTCGACTCCTGGCCGGCCGCCGATAGGGTGGTACGGCCATGGCAAAGATCGTCCAAGTTCCCGCGCGCGCCCTCGTCGCCTACGTCCTCCACCCGACCGCACGCTTTCTGCTGCGGCTCGGTGTGACCGCCAACGCCGTCACCGTCGCCGGCACCGTCGGCGTACTCATCGGCTCCTACTTCGGCGCCCAGGGCCACCTGTTCTGGGGCACCGTGATCGTCACCGCCTGCGCGCTGACCGACGCGCTCGACGGCACCATGGCGCGGATGAAGGGCGGCACCGGCAAGTTCGGTGCGCTGCTCGACTCCTCCATGGACCGGATAGCCGACGGCGCGGTCTTCGGTGCGGTCGTCTATTACATGGCGAGCGAGGGCAACC
>DASWMR010000167.1:0-3897 GCA_036399635.1 Actinoplanes sp.
CGGCCAGCTCGTGCTGACCGACCATGAACCGCGTACCGGACTCGTCGACCAGGTGGGCGCCCTCGCCGCGCAGCGCCTCGGAGATCAACGGGCGCTGCATCGAGGTGACATTGGCGGTCACGAACGACGTCGGGTGGAACTGGACGAACTCCACGTCGGTGACCTTCGCCCCGGCCCGCAGGGCGAGCGCGACACCGTCGCCGGTGGAGACGGCCGGGTTGGTGGTGGAGGAGAAGATCTGGCCCATCCCGCCGGTGGCCAGCACGACCGCGCGGGCCAGGATCGCGCCGACACCGTCCTCCGCGCCCTCGCCGAGCACGTGCAGGGTCAGCCCGCAGGCCCGGCCGTCGGCGGTGCGGAGCAGGTCGAGGACGAGGGCGTGCTCGACCAGGCGGATCCACGGGTCGCGGCGGACCGCCTCGTGCAGGGCGCGCTGCACCTCGGCACCGGTGGCGTCACCGCCGGCGTGCACGATCCGGTCGGCCCGGTGGCCGCCCTCGCGGGTGAGCATCAGCGACCCGTCGTCGTTCCGGTCGAACTCGGCGCCCATCCGCATCAGCTCACGGACCCGGGCCGGCCCCTCGGAGACCAGCACCCGTACGGCCGCCGGGTCGCAGAGGCCGACCCCGGCGATCTCGGTGTCGTTGGCGTGCGCGGCGGGGGTGTCCAGCGGGTCGAGCACGGCAGCGATGCCACCCTGGGCCCATCGGGTCGAGCCGTCGTCAATGTTGACCTTGGTGACGACGGTGACGTGCAGGCCCTGCTCGCGCAGGTGCAGGGCGGCGGTCAGGCCGGCGACGCCGGATCCGACGACGAGCACGTCGGTGGTCTCGCTCCACCCGGGATCGGCAGCGGCGAGCCGGCGCGGGAGCTCCGGGAGATCCGCGAGAGGTGACATCTGATCAGTACACCGCGCCGGATGGACGGTCGTGCGCCGGGGCCGTCATCAGTGGTCGCCGTTACTTGTACTGAATGGGCAGATTCTTGTCCCCGGTGCCCTTGAGCGACGCGGTCAGCTCGGCACCGTCCCGCCAGAGATAGCAACGCACGCCGCGATCGCCGAGGTCCCAGACGTCGCGGGCGCCGGGCAGCGACACCACCCCGGTGCGGTACTGCAGGTCCGCGTCGTCCGGTACGCCGGCGTAGCTGGCGATCAGCGTGCGGCACCCGTCGTGGAACCGGGCCCAGGCGGCGTCGTCGGCCGGATAGTCCAGGTCGTTGGCCGTCCAGACGCCGACGAACTCCGCGTTGTGCTTGGCCGAGCAGCGGACCGCGGGCATCGAACCGATCGCCCCGTTGCCGTCCTGCTGGACGGCGTAGCAGCCGAGCAGCAGGCCGGCACCGCCGCCGGCGAGCGCACCCTGCAGGCTGCCGGTCCGCTCCACCAGCCCGCCGTCGTCCTCCACCGAGCTGAGCTCCAACACCTCACAGCGGAACCACCGGGAGCCACCGCTCCAGGCCGCGTCGGAGGGGTGGGTGACGCCGATCCAGAGCCGGGCGGTGCGCCACGGCCCGCCGACGTACGTGGTGACCTGGTTGTCGCACACCTGGTACGCGGCCCGTGCCCCGGCGGAGCCCTCGGCGGGCGGGTCGTCGGCATCCGCGGCGGGCGACTCGTAGGTGCCCACGTATGCGGTCTCGGACGCGTGCTGCAGCACGCAGTCGATCTCCTCGTACGTGCCGCGGGGCCCGACCGGAGTGAAGTTCGCCGCGTGACAGGTGTTCGCGGCCGGCACGAAGCCGCTCGCCGGCGCCAATGCGGCCCAGCCGTTGGTCAGGTCCCCATCGACTCCGCCGCGATCAGCGCAGCCCGCGACGACCAGGACCGCACCCAGCGCGGCCATGATCCCGAGCCGGATCCCCAGCCGGTGTCGCATGAACGCAAGCCTCCCGCGCCGCAGATGTCCGGTTTGTCGATCATAAGGTGACCAACAACCTCTGAGACGCCATTTGGCAAATCAGCGGGAATGTGGCGTTCGCCGGAAACCGGCCCATAACGGCCTTTTCAGCAATAGTGCCTGCGGCCCGATTCTCCGTCACACCTTGGGTGCGAGCTGGAGCGGGACGTTGTCGATCAGGCGGGTGCCGCCGACCCGGGCCGCGACCAGCAGTCGGGCCGGGCCGCCGGCGGCGGGCGGCGGGCCGAGGTCGGCGCCGGTGAGGGCGAGGTAGTCGGCCCGGACACCCGGCTCGTCTTCGAGGATCTTGGTGGCCGCGGCCAGCGCGGAGTCGGCGTCGGTGTGTGCCGCGCCCTCGCGCAGCGCCCGGGAGAGGGCGAGCGCGGCCCGGCGCTGGTCCGCGTCCAGGTAGCGGTTGCGGCTCGACATCGCGAGGCCGTCCGGCTCGCGCACCGTGGGCACGCCCACGATCTCGGCGCCGAGCTCCAGGTCGAGGACCATCCGGCGGATGAGCGCGAGCTGCTGGAAGTCCTTCTCCCCGAAGTACGCGACGTCGGCGCGGGTGAGCCGAAGCAGCTTCTGCACCACGGTGAGCATCCCGGCGAAGTGGCCCGGCCGGCTGCCCCCCTCGAGGATCTCGCCGAGCGGCCCGGCGTTCATCGTGATCTGCGGCGCCCCGCCCGGATAGATCTCGTCCCGGCTCGGCGCGAAGACCACGCTCACCCCCTCCGCCCGGCACGCCTCCACGTCGGCGTCAAGCGTCCGCGGGTACTTCGCGAAGTCCTCGGACGGCCCGAACTGGAGCGGGTTCACGAAGACCGTGACGACCACGAACGCGGACCGCTGGCGGGCCACCCGCATCAGCCGGCGATGCCCGTCGTGCAGCGCCCCCATGGTCATCACCACCGCGACCTCGCCCGGTGCGCCATCGACCGCGGCGGCCAGCTCGGCCCGGGTGTGCAGCACGTCGGTCATCGGGTGCCCACCTTGCGAGCCGAGGTGGTCAGCGGAGCCGCCACCTGTGCGCGGGCAAGAACGTCCAGGAGCTGCGCGGCCTCGGTGGGACGCAGCCGCCCGGCGGCGATGGCGCGGTCGGCGGTGCGCCGGGCCAGAGCCAGATACGCCGGTACGGCCTCGGCCGGGATCCGGTCCAGATGCTTGCCGACCGTGCCCGCGTCGCCCCGGGAGACCGGCCCGGTCAGCGCCGCGTCGCCGAGCCGCAGCGCGTTGTCGAGTGCGGCGTGCAGCAGCGGCGACAGCACCCGCTCGGGCCGCGCGACACCGGCCGCGCGCAGCAGGTCGGCGGCCTCGTTAATCAGCGTGACCAGGTGGTTCGCGCCGTGGGCCAGGGCCGCGTGGTAGACCGGCCGGTCGGCCTCGGCGATCCACTCCGGCACCCCGCCGAGGTCGGCGACCAGCCGGGTGGCGACGGCCTTGTCGTCGGTCGTGACGCCCCAGGCGATGCCGGGCAGGCGATCCAGGTCGATGTCGGCACCGGTGAAGGTCATCGCCGGGTGCAGGGCCATGCCCCGCACTTGGTCCCGGGCTCGGCCCAGCACGTCGAGACCGTGCGCGCCCGAAGTGTGCGCCACGATCTGGCCGGCGCGCAGCGCGCCGGTGCTGGCGAGACCGCCCACCACGCGTTCCAGAGCGTCGTCCGGCACCGCGACGAGCAGCAGGTCGGCGGCCCGGGCCACCTCGGCGGCGGCCAGCACCGCAGCGTCGGGCAACAGGCGGGCGGCGCGTTCGCGGGAGGCGGTGGAGACGGCCGCCACGGCGACCACGTGGTGTCCCGCGGCGGTCAGTGCGGCACCGAGGACGGCACCCACCCGCCCGGCACCCACCACACCGACGGTCAACGGGTACGCCCTGGTGCGGGCGCCAGGTACAGCGTTCATCTCAAGATCCAGCCCTCGGTCAAGGGGTACCGGTCGAGCGAATTATGCGCCGATGTAACACGCCGGTGACAACAACGTGTGAACAAGCCCATCCTCGGGGT
>DASWMR010000168.1:0-3095 GCA_036399635.1 Actinoplanes sp.
TGTGCCGGGCCGGCTGGCGGGTCGTCTACGAGGAGCGGGCCAAGGCCTGGACCGAGGCACCGGCCACGTTGGAGCAGTTGTACCGGCAGCGCTACCGGTGGAGTTACGGCACCATGCAGGCGATGTGGAAGCACCGGGGGGCGTTGACCGACTCCGGGCCGTCCGGCCGGTTCGGTCGGGTGGGGCTGCCGTTCCTCGCCCTGTTCGGAGTGGCCCTGCCGATGCTCGCCCCGGTCGTCGACATCATGCTGGTCTACGGCCTGGTCTTCTGGGAGCTGCGGGACACCGTCGTGGCGTGGTTCGGCATGCTGGCGCTGCATCTGTTCACCGCAGTGGTGGCGTTCCGTTACGACCGGGAGTCACTCACCCCGCTCTGGCGCCTGCCTCTGCAGCAGTTCGCGTACCGCCAGTTGATGTACCTGGTGATGATCCAGTCCGCGACCACCGCACTGACCGGTGGCCGGCTCCGCTGGCACAAGCTGCACCGGGCCGGCCAGCCGCCGCGGTTCGACGACGTGACCATGCCGATCCCGCTCGCGATGGTCGCGCCGAGCGTGGAAACCTGGCCGCCGACGGCCGGGCAGGGCACTCCGGTCCGGCATCCGGCCGCCGGACGCGCGGTGGTGCGCCCACCGGTGCCGGCGCAGAAGCCGGGCCCCGCGCCGGCCTCGGCGCCCGAACCAGAGAAGGTCGCCGAGCCGACGGCGGCTCCCACGCCGAAGCCGAAGAAGCCGCCGGCGTTCGCGCCGAAGCCCACCGCCCCGCCGACGGCGGTTCCGGCGCAGAAGCCGGCCCGGCCGGACCCCGAAGACCTTCCGTCAGCCGGCTCGCCCCCGGGTGGCGGCTCCGGCCCGGTGTACACCGGGTGACCGCGTCGGCCCGCACCCGCCCGAACTGCAGCCGGGCGGGTGCGGGCCGGCGTCAGTCGGGCCAGTGTCGCCAGTCTGGTCAGGCCGCGACGAGCTGGTCGGCCAGGTCGACCGTGTCACGCTCGGCGAACGGGAAGACCACGTGCAGGGACGTGCCGTCGCCGGGCCGGTCGGCGAGTGCCACCGTGGCGTGGTGCGCGTCCAAGACCTGCTTCGCCACCGCGAGCCCCCGGTCCGGGCCGCAGACGTCCGACGGGTTGGCGATGGCGCCGTAGTACAGGTGCGGGAACAGGTCGGGCCGCATGCCGTCGGGCATGTCCATGTCGTCCAGGCGCACGGTCGGGCCGGACTCGATCTCGGTTCCCACCCGCACCCGTCCGCCGACCGGCGTGTACTTCACGGCGGCGAACAGCAGATGGGTGAGCACCTGCTCGAGGCGTACCGGATCGGCGATGATCGGCAGCGTGGGCCCGCCCGCCTGATTGAGGATCCAGATCTGCTTCGTCGCCGCGATCGGCCGCACCGATTCCACCGCGCGCTGGGTGAGCGTGGTCAGGTCGATCTGCCGCATGTGCAGGCTGTCGGTGCCGAACCCCACCTCGGCCATCGAGCTCAAATGCTGCATCAGGTCGAGGAACCCGCGGATGTGCCCCGCGGTGGCCCGGCCCACCAGGTCGGCCAGGTCGGCATCCTGACGGCCGGTGGTGGCGAGCTGGTCGAGGTACGCCGACATGAGCCGCAGCGGTGCCCGCAGGTCCCCGCCGATCAGACCGGCCAGATCGTCCTTACGCCGTTCCAGCTCCTGCAGGCGGGCCGTGGTGTTGGCGAGCGCGACCGAGTGCCGGCGCAACTCCATCTGCGCGGTGACCTGCCGGGCGAGCGCGCGCAAGGCCTGCAACTGCTCGACGCTGAGGTTGCGCGGTTCCTGGTCGATCACACAGAGCGAGCCCAGGGCGTACCCGTCGCTGGTGACCAGCGGGGCGCCGGCGTAGAACCGGATCCCCCCGGCGGTCGTCACCTGCGGGTTGTCGGCGAACCGGTTGTCCTTGGTGGCATCCGGCACCACCAGCAGATCGCGGCCGAGAATCGCGTGCGCACAGAAGGACAGATCGCGCGAGGTCTCGGTCAGGTCGGTGCCGACCCTGGCCTTGAACCACTGCCGGTCCGTGTCGAGCAGGCTGACCAGCGACATCGGCGTGTCACAGACGGTCGCGGCGATAGCCACGATGTCGTCGAAGTCCTGCTCCGGCTCGCTGTCCAGCACATCAAGTTGATAGAGCGCGGCAAGCCGGTCGTTTTCGTTGTCGGGCAGTGGAGCATGCATGGCTCTTACCTCCAGAGACTCGCTCAAGAGATACCACGCAAAAGTAGCAACCTTCACTTTTCCGTCACCCTGCACCTGACGGTCCGGCTCAACCGGCGAGGCCAATTTCCTTGAACCACCCGGTGCACAAAAAGGGCTACGCAATCTTAAAGATTACGTAGCCGCAGCTCAAGCACTTCGGTTGGTGGAGCTGTGGGGATTTGAACCCCAGACCCCCTCGATGCGAACGAGGTGCGCTACCAGACTGCGCCACAGCCCCCCAGCCCCTCGGACAGCAGTCCGTGGAGCCGCAGCAAGGCTAACAGGTCGGAATCCGGGCGCGCGAACCGACCCACCGCCGGTCGGCCGCGTACCGCGGGCCGCCGCCGGGTCACGCCGTGTGGTGCCGGCCGCCTGCTTCGTACGCCCGCCCGCGCAACCCGCCCGCCCGGCGGTAGTAGACCGAGCCCTCGGCCGGCTGGTCCGCGGGGTCCCGGTCGAGGCCCATCGCGGCCCGCCGCACCGCCTCGCGCTGTGCGGCCAGGCGGTGCTGGGCCTCCCGGCGGGCCGCGGCCCGCCGGGCCTGTTCGCGGCGCACCTCGGCCTGCCGGGCGGCCAGCCAGGCGGCCTCGCGAGCTTCGACGCGGCGGCGCTGGCGGTCGGCCAAGGCCCGGTTGCGCAGATGGATCAGGTCCACCGCGAGCAGGGTCGCGGTTACCGCGAAGCCGATCCAGAAGCCGGGGCTGACGGTCAGTACGCCGACCAGCTCGATCACGTTGAGCAGCAGCAGGGCAGCGAAGACGCGCCGGCGGCGGACCACCGCGGGGGTGTGCCGGCGCGGCGGTGGGCGACGGGCCGGGCGCTTGCCGGTGACCAGCCGCAGGCGGCGCTGCGGCTTTTCCGGAGAGGGCGAAGGATCACCC